>NZ_JARJFB010000092.1:0-7714 GCF_034554655.1 Candidatus Megaera venefica | reverse complement strand
TAGTCATATTTTATTCCTCTTGGTTATATTAATTGATTATATAACCTATAAGGAATTTACACACTTAGATGGACAGACCCCAATTATAGTAGAAATTATCATTTCTATTTTGCCTTTTTAAAACTTTTTCCGTTATTTTCCGTTTCTTTTAACGAAAAATGTCTATTTCCTAGCAATTACAATTTATAGATTGTAGGAAGTCAAATTTTACCCCCCTACAGAGTTCTTTTTATAGTACTCCGCAAAACCCCTCCAATACCTAGTTAACGCTCTCTTTTTCATAGACTCGGAAAACCTCCATTGATTAAGTTTAGTTGTGGTCTTTTGTTTCTCTTGAAAAAAACCCGTAAACCTTGTTTTACCAAGGATATAAGCATTTTTAATACCCCTGTTATAGCCTTGCCATAACTTCCGTTGCTTCTTTCGTTACCATCACTCCGAGTGGAATGGGTATGAAGACTTTTGGCCATTCGGTTACTTTGTTAGTCTCCAAACGTTCGGCTTTACGAATATTGGTATAAACTTTCTTGATACTAGAATTCCCAGAGGCTACTTCAGCTTTTTGCTCTTCAGTGCCTTTGCGTTGGATAGCGTCATATTGTTCAGCTGTAGCCCTACTGACACCTGCTTTTTTAGCTATGACTTCTAAAGTTTTACCTTTGTTAGCTTCTTCCCGTAAGCCTACTGGTAGGCTAACGATAGACTGGCTTATTTCTGCGGTTTCTTCTTTAGAGAATTGTTTTAAATTAGCCAACTGACGACTTTTAGCCTTCTCAGCTTCAAACTCCTTGCATATCAATTTAATGTTTTTGAATTTATGCGCATTATCTTCTGTTTCTGCAAAAGGCCTTTCACTCCAACCACCTCGTGTTTTGAGAAAGAATATAAGAGCGGTAACGTTGCCAGCTTCCATTTGTTCCCAGAGAAGCAGAGCTACTTTGCACACGCCTCTAATCTTACCTTTTCTATAGGCTCGCAAAACTCGTTCATCCTTTTTTTGTAAGTCTAGGAAGTCGCTGGCTGAGAGATTAAAATAACCAGCTACTTGTTCTATAGAGAGATAATTTGCTAAAGCCTCAACTTGTGCTATTTGCAAGTCATCCAATATTACTGCGGTGTTATTATTCTGCATTTGCTTAATAGTCTCCTTCTAATTCTTGTGATAATTTCTTCCACTCTTTAATCAGCTTATGGACTTCTGAGCGTTTTACGATGTTCTCCTTGGTATAGTAGCCGTGCTTGAACGAGTTCATATTGCCTTTAGGTGCGCCGTTGTTAGTACCACCATGCATACGACAGCGTTTCTTACCTTTTACGGTAGCTGATTTACAGGGATGACCGCTACGAGTTTTTGCATTACAGCTAAGTTTTAGTAATTCACGCATAGCATTGTTTTGCATTGTCTTTTTTTCCTACCCTCCCCCTAGTTAAGCTTTTTATTAGTTTCAACATTACCAATTATGGCCTGTCCGCCTGAGTTAACATTGACATGTTCTATAACCATTTTCTGCTGGCCTTTGCCCCGATAGCGTTGTAATGCTTCCATTTGCATAGTGTAGGTACGAGCCAATTTGTTAGCCACATTAAAAGCCTTACTACCAAGCTCTATTTCCTTATATGATCTACTACTTAGCAACCCATTAGCTCTTGTGAGATTTTTCATTGTTGCATTGTGTATAGCCAGCATTTGAGCTGCAAGCATAGCTTCTATAGTATCTTTGGGCTTAATATCGCTGATAGCTACCAGAGTATTATCAGACATTTTTTGTGGGTCATCATTATCATACCCTGCCCTTACTACTTGATTTAGAAGTGCTACGGAAAATTCTACTTTCCCTTTCTCTTTCTCTTGATTAGCTTCCTCTATACAAAAGGCGTTGGTTATAGCCTCAAACTCTAAATTAATATTAACTGAATTTGATTTAGAGTCTTTTTTTTGTAATTCTGATTTCACGATAATTCTCTTCTAATTTACCGACTTTAATATTTCTATATTGTAGCATATAACAGAGATACAAGCTACTTTTTCAGCAGTTATCGAGGTATTAATGCAACATTCTTAACCTATGTGTTATAAACAGCTCTAAACCTATGATATTACAGGGAATGAGGTGTATTTATCAGGTTGCATATGTTATAATTGGGTTAATAAAAATACTAAAACTAATAAGGAGCTAAAAAAGCTATGCAATCCACTAAAATAAAAGAAACATATAAAGGAAAATACAATAAAGGAGAAAGCGGCAATTTAAAGGGCAGACCTATTGAGCCAAAGGAGGCTCTAGGCAAACTGAAGAAGTTCACCGACAAAAAAAGTGCCACGGTATACAAGCATTTAGCCAAAGCTATTGAAGCTAGCGAGCCTTGGGCAATACAACTGTATTTTCAAGAATTGTTACCACGTGTTCAACTAATTGATGAGAATAATCATATATGCGAAAAATAGGAGCTGTTGTAAAAAATATGGAATTACAGCGTAGGAATTATAAAGAACATAATCAACTTACTTCAATAAATTACACTCAGACTAACTCGGATGCTGACTACCAACTTACTGACGAACAAAAGCTTTGTGTAGAAGCTAGCTGTAGAGGTGCAAATCTTAAAATAAAAGCATTTGCGGGTAGCGGTAAAACTTCCACTCTTGTAGAGATAGCTAAAAAACTATCTGGGAGAGGTTTGTATTTAGCGTATAACAAAGTTATCCAGTTAGACGCGGTAAAGAAATTCCCCAAGCATATAGACTGCAAAACGGCTCACAGTATTGCTTATGGTGCTAATGCTTATAGGATTAAGGGACGTGTACGCAACTTGAATGTATTTGATATAATAGAATATATAGAAATAGAGCGGATATATAACTACGAAGAAAATGATTTAGCTTTTTTAACTCTAAAATTATTGAGGGTATTTGCTAATAGCGACAAGCAAAAGATTGACAAATATTTTAGCACAAGCTCGGTGTTTGAAACGGTTGAAGGAAATGATAGCAAGGAAACTAAGGCTATTGTAAATTACGTCATTAATAGAGCTGCCGAATATTGGAAGCAATGTATTGAAGAAGCCTCAATGCTACCTATTGAGCATGACTTTTACTTAAAGATGTATCAGCTATCACAACCTAATCTAAGCAACGCTTATGACTTTATCTTGTTTGATGAATGCCAAGATGCAAATCCCGTTCTGCTCGATATTCTTTCCAAACAAATTTGCCAAAAAATATATGTAGGTGATGAGCACCAGCAGATATATTCATGGCGTGGTTCAATTAATGCTTTTGAAAAACTAACTGGAGAGGATTATTATCTAAGCCAGTCGTTTCGTTTTGGTGAGGAGCTTAGTAAGTTAGCAAATATTATTACCTTGGCTAAGGGTGAAAAAAAATTGTTACGAGGTTCTCCTGCTATTGAAACAAGGATTGCAGAAAAATCTATAGAATTTCCATTTACAGTATTATGCCGTACTAATGCTAGGATTATAGAAGTAATTCTAAAATTCCAAAGCAAAAGACTGCATGTAGTTGGCGGAGTGGTTGAAGTATTAAATCTTGCTAAAAGCGGGTATGCTCTTTTTACAGGCGATATAAGCAACGTCAAACACTTAAAGCTAAAACAGTTCAAATCTTGGAATGCAATGCTGCACTTCAATCATAAATATCAAGACCCAGATATTACCTTTCTTGCTAAACTCATAAAGGAGCATGAACACGGTTTTAAAAAGGTTATATTCCAAATAGAGAATGCTAATTATGTTGCTGAAGACATAGCAGATATTACTCTCTCAACAATACATAAGTCCAAGGGAAGAGAGTGGAATAACGTAGTAGTTGAAGATGACTTTATGATTTTTGGTGCTGGTGGAACAATAGAAGAAATACTCATAAATGATACTGAGGAGTTAAACCTAATATACGTGGCAGTAACAAGAGCAAAGCGGAGTCTTTTGTTGGCTAAGGGAGTGAATGTGCTTATCGAAAGATTGAGATCCCATAATAAAAAACAAAGACAAGGTACAGAATACGGGATATTACCGCCACGCAATATTGATGTTATAACTTATGAGCAGTGCGCCAGAGCGTAAGTTGTCCGTAGAGAAATGATAAAAATATCCACAGTTTTTGTTAATATTATTGTGGATACCTACAATCCTTTGATTACCTATCGCAGGAGGTGTTGCGTAATCTTTGGGCGTTTATATATTTCTATAAATATAAATTTATAAAAAAGTACCTATATAAATTTATAATAAATTATAATAGTGTCTATATACAAACCCACTTTTATAAAGAACTTTTTTTATTTAAATATAAATTGATAAATAAATATATTTATGTAAATATAAGCACATATAAATATATTTCTTTATAAGATGATTAAGATTGCAATAATTTCTCAAAAAGGAGGAGCTGGTAAAACAACTCTTGCCATTAATCTAGCCGTAGAAGCAGAAAGAACTAATTTATCATCTCTCTTAATTGATCTAGATCCTCAAAGCTCTGCTACTGAATGGAGTGATATTCGGGAACAGGATTATCCTGTCGTGTTATCTGCTCATGCTTCAAGAATGGATAAGTTAATTCAAAAAGCAGAAGTAAATAATGCTAGCTTTGTGTTTATTGATACTGCTCCACACTCAGAAAATGCAGCATTGGAATCTGCAAAGATAGCTGACCTTGTGTTAATTCCATGTCGAGCAGGTATTCTTGACATAAAAGCTATTCAATCTAGTTTAAATATTTGTAACCTTGCTCAGGTAAAGGCCTTGGTAATATTAAATGCCTTACCCTCGCAGAGAACTATAGAAAAAGAAGCAAGGCAAGCTATAGAAAAAATAGGTGGCAATGTATGTGAATACACGGTAGGACAGCGGATCATTTTTAGTCATGCCATGACTGCCGGTCTTGGAGTAGTTGAGTTTGATGTAAACAGCAAAGCTTCTAGAGAAATACAAAATATCTTTGAATTAATAAATCAGGTAAAAAAAGATGCGAAATAAAACAAGCCTTGCTGAGGCTATGTCTAAAACAAAAAGCAAAGACTTAAATAAAATAGGTGTAGAAAAAAATACTGTAGCTAAAAAAATAATTATTACAGTTTCACCAGAAGCCCATTATCAATTTAAGAAATTAGCCGTTGAAAAACGTTCTCAGATACAGACTTTAGCAAAGGAAGCATTAAATGATTTGTTTATAAAATATAATCTACCGCCAATTACTTAGGTCAGATCAAGGTGTTTTCATAGGCATAAATTTTAAGTAAACGTAGCTATTATGTTTCTATATTGGACAAAGGAAAATAAATATTACAAGTTATTTGGGCAGAATACTTTATTTGGAACAATTGACGTTATTTGTGTTTGGGGTAGAGTTGGTGGAAGCTTAGGAGGATATAAGACCATTCCTTGCAATACGGAGTATGAGGTACAAAAAGTTGCAGAACAGGTAAAAAAGAGAAGGTTGTATCGAGGATATATAGTTAGTACAGTAAATGACATTGTTGGTTTAGGGGAATCACTCAGTGATTGATTATTGTGCCTACGTAATGTTTGTCATAAAAACTTTCTGTGTATTTATTTTGGTTTTCTAATAGGCTAGAGACTAAAGATCGATTTTTAAATTATTTTTAGAAAATGTAGTCTATTAAGTAGAAAATCTGTAGTTGATTTAAAACTAACATGGCATTATAAAATGATTTGGGATTTAACACATGAGGCAAAAAATGACTACCTCAGTTGATAGATATGTAGGGGAGAGAATATACTCGCTGAGACTTGCTCATGGGCTTTCTCGCGCCCAACTATCGAAGAGTATTGGTGTTACTCACCAACAAGTAGAAAAATATGAAAAAGGCAGAAACAGAATTTATGCAAGTAGATTGCTTATAATTGCAAAAGCTCTGTCAAAAGATATATCTTATTTTGTCGAAGGGCTAGAGTCTGATGACAATAAACCTGTAGTAACACAGCATCAACGTATGTGCATCGAAGTATCACGTAACTTTATGAGAATTGAGAATCCTGATCATCAAGCTGCTGTTAATACATTGATAAAGTCGTTAGCTAATAAGTCTATGGTAGATGCTGACAAAGAGACGTGAAGTTACATTAAACTCATCAATCTCATTATGTTGGGGAGCAATGGAACAGCCTACGTTAAAATTGAGTAGGAGTTAGAAAATATGTTAAAATTGGTAAGTGGTGCAAAAAGGTATGGTTGTGTTTAGTAGTAAAGAAAAACCACGCTGGATATATCGTTTTGATAATTTTAAACGTGCGTTTATTTTATTGCGTGAAGCAGTATATACAATGCAAGAACGCGAGGTAACTCAATTAGAAAAAGAAGGGATTATTCAGCGTTTTGAATATACGTGGGAGCTAACTTGGAAAGTGCTCAAAGACTATTTAGAATATAAAGGTGTGGTATTAGAAACTATTACTCCAGCTGCTACAATCAAGGCGGCTATAGCATCTAATTTAATTAAAAACGGCGAAGTATGGATGGATGCTTTAGACTCTCGAAATAAAATGTCTCATACTTATGATTTTAAAAAATTTGAACAAATTACCTTACAAATTCAAAAAGATTATTATCCTGAATTAGAGTCTATGTATCTTGAAATGTTAAAATTTGAGGCAGAGGACGATAATAAATGAAACAGGTTAGTCATGGATTAAGCACTAAACAGTTAAATATACTGCACAGTGCTCTTCTACCTTTTGCAGAGCAGATAGAACTAGTAGGGTTATTTGGTTCTCGTGCTACTGGTGTTTATCGCTCAAATTCCGATATTGATTTAGTAATTTACGGCTTAATTAACGAAAAAACAGCAGATCGGATATTTACATTGCTTAATGATTGCAATCTACCTGTTAAAGTAGATGTACAAGCTTATAATTTGATTGCCAATACTTCTCTTAAATCACATATCGATTCTAAGATGTTGTTGTTATTTACACAAGAACAGTTGAAAGGTCGCAGCTCTGTAATGCGCAGAAAACAAAAAACATTATCAATGAATTCTGTCTTTGAGTTATGAAAAGACTAGAGGGAGCGAGGTTACATAGAAACACATAACACTTGACGATTTCACTAGTTCGATATAACTTGTAATGGTTCTACTTTGATTATTAATGCTCTAGCTCTTGTTAGTTAATCGATGTAGAACGCCTCCCTAATTTTGAAAAAAGCCTAAAATTCGTTAAGGAAAACCTGCCCCAAAAACGAATCCATAACCCTCATTATGGAAATTGTTGCCAAAATACAATAGAAAGTCCCTCCGTCAAAACTCTCCCCGCCTGAATTAACAAGGGGTTTCATGTCATAAACAGCTTACAAAATCCATAAGAAAATGGTATAATTACCGCATAAAGCTTACGGATTTTAAAATTATGCCTATAGAAAATATTACTTTTCTCCAAAAACAAGAAAGGTTATTTGAAGAGAAATTATCTACAAAACTAAATCCTAAAAACAAGTTATATAAACTAAGGGATTTAGTAAATTGGTCTGAACTTGAAGCCAGAGCATTGCCTAACATTGAAATCAAGCAATTTGGTAGAAATAAGAAAGATCATAGAGTAATGCTAGCACTATCAATGCTTCAAGCTATGTACAACGGTTCTGATTCGTTTACGGAGGAAGAGCTAAAGGAAAATATTTATTGGCAATATTTTTGTGGTTATGAATATTTGCAGCAAGATCTTGATGTGTCTGAAG
>NZ_JARJFB010000091.1:0-7801 GCF_034554655.1 Candidatus Megaera venefica | reverse complement strand
CATATTATCTGCACAACCCAAGATTCAATTCTATATCTTCAATAAATTCAAAGCGTGGTTAATATAGCACATAAACTATAGGTTTAAATTTATGCAAATAAATAAGCGTCGGAATAAGTTCTACAAAGAACAAGAAAATTATCTAAAGGTTTATATAAGCAAATAGCTTAGTCCTCTAATTTTGTAACAAATCTAGTATAATTACTAATGCAATTATACACGCTTCTTTGCGTACATCTTCTCTATCACCTTTTAGATGATAAGTATAAGTTTTTACATCACTATCAGTTACAACTCCAAAACAAACCATACCCACTGGCTTATTTAGGCTACCGCCATCTGGTCCCGCAACACCAGTAACTGAAACTACTATATTACTACTTGTAATTTTTTTACAACCCAAAGCCATTTCTTTCGCTACGACTTCAGAAACAGCCCCGTATTTAGCTAATGATTCCAAAGAAACTGATAGTAATTTTATCTTTGCTTCGTTGCTATAGCTTACGATGCCAGCAGAAAAATAAGCGGAAGAACCTGGAAGGGATGTCAAGTACGATGCTAACATTCCTCCTGTACACGATTCTGCAACTGAAATCACCTTTCCGTTGCTTGTATCTCTTATTTTCTGGACGAGCTTTATCATAACTTTAACCTGAGTTTGGTATCAGCGGGTAAAAATCCAATATAAAAAATACTAACACATATTGCACCACGCTTGCAAATATTGCAGCAGCGACATCGTCAACCATAACACCCAGCGCTCCTTTGATATTCTTGTCCAGCCAATTAATCGGCCATGGCTTTAATGCATCAAATAACCTGAACAAAACAAATGGTAGTACGAACAAAAAAGCTATGTCGATATACATAGCTTCAAAATGCTCTGGTAACGAAGTTGCGTAAGTAAGTACAACTGAAAAAGAGCATAATATAACAGTAAGCATTTGACCAACTACTTCGTCAATTACTACTTCTTTAGGATCTTTTTCTGCCATATCTTCAATATATATAGAGGTAAAATATGTGCCGAAAATAAATAAAGCAATAATTGCAAACAACTCTATGGCAAATAGAGCTATTATTTGCTGCTCCTGGAAGTTAAAACCTTCAATTGGAAAAACAATTTTGTTATTTAGCGTAAAATACATTATTATATAACATAATGGAAACGCTGGTAGCGACCCAAATGTGCCTGGAGCATACTTGACCTTGCCAATAAAAAATACAGTTGAAATAAGTTCTGCAATTTTTTTACGCATATTTATCATTTAAATTTTAATTTTATAGATGTATCATTACAATAATTTTCAGAAAAATCAAAAGGCAGTTGCTCTTGGCTTCGATAAAAATAAAGATGCTGCGCCAAAAGTACTAGCAGCTGGCAAAGGGATTGTTGCTGAAAAGATAGCACAAATAGCTCGGGAAAATAATGTGCCCATACACAAGGACGCTAATCTTGTTGAGATTTTGTCTATTTTGGATATTGATGAATACATACCACTAGAAGTATATTCAGTTGTTGCTGAAATCTTCACTTACATATACGAGCAAGAAGTTATAAAGAAACAAAACAAAATGCGACGCTTATGAAAGAAGAAACTTTTTCTTGGACAGAAATCATGGCCAAATTTGATGAATTTGAAGCTGGCTTTTCAAAGGACCCAAGCAACCCTAAACTTATTAAATTCTTTGAGAATTTTGGAGCCACGGTAGTAAATAGCAGCTTTGATGCCAAACAACTGACTGAAATTAAAGATAGAATGCAACGGTTGAGAGGACTCTTTGACTTACGCAAAAGCGAATTAAAAGCAATGAGTTCTGCCGCACTGGCCAAGCATAATCAACTGAATCGCTACATCAAGAATGCCAACTATAAAAGTACTAACAAATAATGGAATTAGAAATTATTTTTAAAGCATTATTTGCCCTTGGGATAGTCCTTGGCTCTATGTACATAGTACTAAGAATTGTCCAGAGGTACACTAAATTTGGTACAGGTGCAAAATCAATTGGTAAAACAGGTGGTTTAAAAATTGAAAATATAGTGTATATTGACGAGGGAACTAAAATCGTCAATATCAGCAATAACAATGGATTCCATTATATTATCGCTATTAGCAAACAGAACTCTTTTTTAATTGATAAATACACCGCGACTAAGGAAGAATGAACAATATTACACCAAATCCTATATTAAATGAGACAAATGAATTTCAGGACAAGCTTGCGCAGCCTATATTTATAGATGAGCACAAGGAAGATTCACAAAATTCTTTGGATCATTTAAAAATAGGATTTGGTATTAAAACTACAGAAATGGTGAATATCTTTAGGAAGAAGGCCAATATATTTAGACTGACTCTTGGCTTCTTACTTGTTTTGCTTCCAATGATTTCTTTGGCAGATGATTCACTTGCCTCAGAAATAGAACACTTACTTGGCAGCAGTTCAATGACTAGCAGGCTAATGCAGCTTTTTATGTTGCTTACCGTCCTTGGACTAGCTCCTTCGATATTGATAATGGTTACATCCTTTGTTCGCATATCGATTGTCCTTTCAATTGTTCGAACCGCTCTTGGGCTGCAGCAATCTCCACCCAATCAGGTATTAATAAGCCTAGCTTTATTTTTAACCTTTTTCATCATGTCACCGACGTTGAGTGAATCCTATGACAATGGTCTCAAACCAATGCTAGAAGAAACCATGACTGAAACAGAGGCCTTTCCTTTGATTATCCAACCATTTAAAAAATTCATGGTATTAAATACTAGGCCGAAGGATCTTGACCTTTTTACATCTATTGCAAAAGTTGATCCTCCGCAAGAACTACAAGATCTCCCATTACGCGTTATTATTCCGTCTTTTATGATTAGCGAATTAAAACGCGGTTTTGAAATAGGTTTTTTGATATTCTTACCATTTTTGATTATTGATATCGTAGTTGCCTCAATTTTGATGGCAATGGGTATGATGATGATGCCTCCTGTAATGGTTGCGCTTCCATTTAAAATAATTTTCTTTGTATTAGTAGATGGCTGGTATTTATTAGCTGGAAGCTTAGTACAAAGCTTTGTAACTTAAAGACAAGAGACGATAATGACAAAAGAAATTACTGATAGTGAATTTGAGCAAGAAGTAACCAATTCGAAAGAACCTGTATTGATAGATTTCTGGGCAGAATGGTGCGGTCCATGCAAAATGCTCGGGCCCATAATTGAGCAACTATCTGTTGAGATGAAGGATAAAATAAAAATCGTCAAAATGAATATTGATGATAATCCAGAAGCCCCCTCATCTCTTGGCATTCGCAGCATTCCAACTATGATGATTTTCAAAAATGGGAAACCAGTTGCTACAAAAATAGGAGCTATCCCAAAAAACTCAATTAAAGCATGGATTGATTCATCTCTGTAAAAATTAATTAACCTGAGTTTAGCGTAAGAACCATAAAATACAAAAAGTGTCATCATTAATGTAATATACATCCTGACCATGGATATCAGGATCTCCGGCAACAGAAAAGAAGATCCTGAAAACAAGTTCAGGATGACTGTAAGACCCGCTTAAAGAACTAATACGGTCATACTGGACTTGATCTCCGGGTATCTCAAGTAACGAAATGAGATGCTAAAACTAGTTTAATGAAGGTGTGGCATCACATCAATGTACATAGTTTATGACTTTCTGATATGGCAGTTAAGCTTCAAAAATGTCGTAACCCTGGCAACAATTAATACAATTACTTTTGTTATCCTATTATGATTTCTTTAAATTTTGGCTTTGTATTTGAAGACCTAAGCTCTCTATCTGGACTTCACAATCTAGATAAGAGTTTTTTGCAATTTCTACAAAACCATGACAATGGTTTAGCTGATCAATTGAAGCATTATAGATCAATCGGATCTATAGCTATTGATTTAACTAATCACTCTGAATTTCTTCTGCAGTTATCTCCTTTTGTAGATGATTTTATTGCAGAACTTTTTAATATAACAAACGAAAATTTGGCCTTAAGGAAAGAACATAAAAAATTTGATCTAATTTACGAATGCAGGAGAAAATTTATTCAGAGATATGCAATTAAGCAATATCCTGAGGAAAAACTTGTGGGGCTTGATTTTGCACAAATTACTGAAAATATAAAGCTCTTAGTAGGTAATATTACAGAGCAATCAATTGCTCAATCCATTATTGAATGGCAAAAAGACCCTGTCACTTACCAAAATGAACTGATTATAGCAGCTCAATATTGTGCATTTATGGTTGCAATGGGTAGCTCTCTAGGTCTATTTGATCTACCAAAACCAGTTGATGAAAACAACCATATCAGTAAGCACAAGGTGGATAAACTAAGTAGAGATATTTATTTAGGTTTTAACTATCGCGATCAACCTAGTTCCCTTGATAAGGCTTACGCTATGGCCAAATATTGTATATATTGCCACAAGCAGAAAAAAGATTCTTGTTCAAAAGGGCTGAAAATTGAGAAACCAGGTTGCCCTTTAAAGCAAAAAATTTCTGAAATGAATCTGCTAAAAAGTCAGGGATTCAATATTGCCGCCTTATCAATGATTGTAGTTGATAACCCCCTAGTTGCTGCTACAGGTCACCGTATTTGTAATGATTGTATGAAGGCTTGTATCTATCAAAAACAAGATCCCGTAAATATCCCACTAGTCGAGTCAAATATTCTTGAGCAGGTACTAGGCCTACCTTGGGGTACAGAAATTTACGTACTCCTTACCAAGTGGAACCCACTTAATATTGATGAACCACTTCCACGCGCTTTCACAGGTTATAATGTACTAGTTACGGGCATGGGCCCTGCTGGATTTGCTTTATCTCACTATTTATTGAATGAAGGACATAAAGTAACAGCCATTGATGGATTAAAGATATCCCCCCTTCATTTTGATATCAAAAAACCAATAAAGTGCTGGCAAGAGCTGAAAATACCTTTATCTGAAAAATTATCTCAAGGATTTGGTGGAGTAATGGAATACGGCATTACTAATCGATGGGATAAAAATAATTTAAGCCTTCTGAGGCTGATTTTAGAAAGAAGAGAAAATTTTAATATGTATGGCGGGATAAGGCTAGGTAGCAACATTACAACAAAACAAGCATTTGTTTATGGATTTGACCATATCACATTATGTCTTGGTGGGGGCAAACCACGCTATGATAATTTGCCAGGCTACTTTGCTAAAGGAGTTCGCAGCGCCTCCGACTTCCTAATGAATCTTCAGCAAGGCATTGCTTACCACAAAGCCAGCAACACAAATTTATTAATACGCGTCCCATTTGTAGTTATAGGTTGTGGACTAACTGCCGTTGATAGCGCCACTGAGCTTATGCATTATTATCCAATGATGGTAGAGAATTTCTTAGTAGACTGGGAAAAGTCAGAGACCATTCTAAAAAATATGAACCCGGAAGATATAACTATTGCTAAGGAACTTATCCAGCACGCAGAGTTATTTAGAAAAGCAATAAATGATGAAGAAAAGCTAAAAATAATGCAAAACCTTGGTGGAGTGACTATTTGTTATCGTAAATCAATCAAGGAATCGCCGGCATATAAATTGAACCCTGAAGAAATAGAACACGCACTTGCTTTGGGTATAAAATTTGAAGAAAATATTTTGCCAAAAGAGATATGCACTGACGAATTTGGCTATTCCAAGTTAGTAAAATTTACTGACGGAAAAGAAATTCTAGCCAAATCAGTTCTCATTGCAATCGGGACAGATAATAATGAATTTCAAGATATTGATGAAGATATTATACCAAATCTCAGATTAGATGAGACAAATGAATTTCAGAACGAGCTTGCGCAGGATACATTTGTACGTGAGCCCAAGGGAGATCCACAAAATTCTTTGTATCCTTTAAAAAAGAGATTTGGTATTAGTTATTTTGGTGATTGCGATCCTCAATATTCTGGCAGCGTGGTTCGTGCTCTTGCGAGCGCCAAGAACGGATATAAAGCAATCAGTCAAAGCCTAGTAAAGCGCAAACCAAAGAATTTGACTAATCTTCACAAGGACTTAAAGAGCACTGTGGTCAAGGTCAATATATTATCTGAAAATATTGTTGAAGTAATAGTACACTCACCACTAGCTGTACAAAATTTTAAACCAGGGCAGTTTTTTAAACTACAGAATTACTCAACTAATGTCAGAAAACTTATGGAGCCACTTGCTTTAACTGGTGCCTATGTTGATCGACAAAAAGGTACTATATCACTAATCATCCTTGAAATGGGAGCATCTAGTAAATTATGTCGAGAGCTTGTAGAAGGAGAGGAGATTATCTTGATGGGGCCAACTGGCACTCCTACAAAAATTGTACAAAACAAGAACGTAGCTTTAATTGGAGGTGGCCTTGGTAATGCGGTGCTACTAGCAGTCGGTCAGGCATTAAAAGCAAATAATTGTACTATTACATATTTTGCTGGCTACAAAAAACAGCAAGATCGATTCTACCATGAAAAAATAGAGCACATTGCTAATCAAGTATTTTGGGCCTGCCAAGAAGAGAAGCTTAGTACATCAAGAGCCCAGGATTTCTCAATAAAAGGCAACATTATAGACGCTATTAACTATGCCAAAAATGTTAGACTTCTTTCCAAACTCGCTACCAAAGAGCAGATGCTAGAAGCCCACGGAGCGCAAAACCGCAGCGTACTTGATGTACGCGAGGATTTGAGCACCGAAGCGACAACGCAAATGCCTTTGGAAGTAGAGTTTGGAAAGAAGTCTATTGGCTCATTAGATAAAATAGAGTATGTAATTTGTATTGGCTCAGACAGAATGATGCAGGCGGTTGCAGAAAAAAAATTAGAATTATTTGGTAATGCCCGAATGATATGCAGCCTTAACTCACCTATGCAATGCATGATGAAAGGAATTTGTGGTCAGTGCATTCAAAAGGTTGATGATGAACGAGGTTATATTTTTTCATGCACTGCTCAAGATCAAGACTCAGATATTATTAATTTTAAAGTACTAAGAGACCGACTTGAGGCTAACTCATTGCTAGAGAAATGGACATAAAAATGACAAATGATAACTTAGAAGGTCTGCCTAACGATCTTATTTATTCTATTCAAAAAATATATGTCCCTGCAGGACTACAGGTGACAACCAAAGCCTTGCGTGAACCTGAGAGCTCTGAATATGGTGCTTGTCGCTTTGGCCTTAATGACTATGGCATTGCTTTTCGTGTAGCAAAAACAACTCCTACTAAACTCGGCCAATTCGTTACTATTTGGAAACGACCAACACCGAAAGGTGAAATTGCACCGCTCGATGCCACAGATAATGTAGATTTTGTTATAGTGTTCGTATCAAGCGGAATACATCGTGGCCAATTTATATTTGACCAAAAAATATTATTAGAAAAGCGTATCATGTCCCAAGGTGATAAAGAAGGTAAGCGTGCCTTTCGTATATATCCACCATGGACAACATCTCTATCCAAAGAAGCCTTGAAGACTCAAAAATGGCAACTCCCTTACTTTTTTTCCTTAGAACAAAACTTGACTAAAAGTTTTGAAGAAATACGTAAACTCTTTCAACAAAAAAGGATTGGGATTCAGCCCAGAAACTCCCTCTAAGTATTTAAGAGTTATCGGTATTTAAATAAGTATCTAGTAACTAATCAGATAATTGTATATATTCAGATTTGTTAAATCTAAGGTAGACGCTTCATTATTTATTCTATATAGTCCCTCCGTCAAAACTCTCCCCGCCTGAATTAACAAGGGGTTTCATGTCATAAACAGCTTACAAAATCC
>NZ_JARJFB010000090.1:0-7891 GCF_034554655.1 Candidatus Megaera venefica | reverse complement strand
GGCCTGCCTTGCCAAGCTTTAACATCGTCCATGACATCATCAGTAATTCTACTAACAAGGCTTTCGCTAATGTCAGCCCCGTATAGTTCCTGAATCTGAAGTTTAATATCTGATAGACTCATTCCTTTGGCGTATAAGGATAGAATTTTTTGATCTAAACCTTCAATTCTTGTTTTTCTTTTGGGAATGATTGCAGGTTCAAACTCAGCATCTCTATCCCTTGGAACGTCTATTGTAATAAGGCCATTATCAGTGATTAGATTCTTTTGAGATACACCGTTACGGGCGTTATTAGAAGTGATAATACGATCGTATCTGTCATAACCTAGATGATTATTCATCTCTGCCTGTAAAGCTTTTTCCACAAGACGTTTTGTTAGTTGTTTCAATAACCCGCCTTTGCTTAAAACATTCGATAGATCTACTTCTTTACTTACCAGTAAATCTATCGCTGCGGATATAGCTTCATTATTCTTATTATTGATAGTGTTTTTAGTCATATTTTATTCCTCTTAGTTATATTAATTGATTATATAACCTATAAGGAATTTACACACTTAGATGGACAGACCCAGCGGCCAATTCTTTCAAAGCTGGTTGGTTTTACAGCCAGCTGCAGAAATTTTTCTTTTTCCATGTTCAACAAAGTAGATTCGTCAATTGTTTTACCCATATCAATTATTTTTTGAAAAAATTCCAATACCTCGTGAGTTATATTATCGAAATTTGTCGTATCTATTTCACTTGCAAGATCTATTTTTGGTAAATCAACACTATTAGTCGCAATTCGTGCTATGGGCTGTATTTCAAAAGCTTCTGACATTATATTTTCAGTACTCATATTAAAATTACAGTCAACGTTATATTCTTTAGCAAAAAAATCACTTGAAGCAGATTGATATTGAACTAAAATATTCTTTAAGTTTCTAATTAGCAGGCCTTTATCACCTTTAGACCGTAAGAACATTTCCTTAACCCCGCCCCAACCAGGAATAAGACCGACACCCAGTTCAACTAGACCTGCATTTAAATTTTGGTGTGCTATAACATGATGAGAATGTAGCAATAATTCACACCCACCACCAAGGGCAAGACCGTGAGCGCACGATATAACATCAATACTCGCATATTTTAAAGCTAGCATAGCTTTTTGACCAAGATCAATAAATCCTTCTATAGCTTTAAAGTTTTTACTGCTTATCTGGTCATAAAATAACCTTATATCCGCGCCAACTGAGAAATGTTTACTATTACCAGGATAAATTATTATCTTCATAGACTTGTCTTCAGAGAGTTTCACTGAATCTATGATTAAATCAAAAATCTGATGGTTCAGAGAATTCATCTTAGTTTTCATGACAAAAACATGGTTATTTCTATATTCAAATAAATCAGCGGAATCATTTGATAAAACTATTTTTGCCGTATTTTGCCATGTTGGCTTATTGGATATAGGTCTTTTAATAGCATTTAGTTCAGCTCTTAACTCTTTGAGCCAACTTTCATTCTTTGGCATACAAGAATCAAGCAACTCAAAAGGGCCATATTTCAAGCTATATCCAAGCTTCATGGCTTTATCGATATCTTCAGTTGAATCAGATATTTCTGGAACAAGACTTATGATATAGGAAAAAAATGTAGCTAATATCTCTTTAAAAAAATCACTATACTTATCATTTTTATTGAATAATTCTTCTAGAGTTGTAGGAATTTCCACTAATCCTAGCTCAACATATTCTAAACGTTTAAAATCAAATATTTGCTTAACTGTTTTCCCTTGGTCCTTTGTGACTTTATAAAAACCAGCACCAGACTTACGTCCTAGTAAACCCTTGGACTTCATAATAGATAATGTATCAGATTCAGTGTAAATTTCATGATACTTATCTCTGCTATCAAGCGCACTGGCCAATGACTTTGAAATTAAAGCCATCACGTCATGACCAATTAAATCGTAAAGGCCAAAAATACCCGTGGTTGGAAATCCGAGAAGCTTTGTAAATATTTGATCTATTAATACTGGGTTGAGCCCTTTTTCAATAGCTTTTCTTACCGTAAATTCAAGAAGAAAACATCCTATTCTATTAGCAATAAAACCTGGAGTATCGTTGCAATGAATAATTATTTTGCCTAGTTTTTTACTAATAAATCCTTCGACACGATCAATCACTGAGCTATCATTGTTCACATCAGACACTAATTCAAGAAGCTCCATATATCTGGGAGGATTGAAGAAATGAGTAATGATAAATCTGTTTTGCACTGATTGCGGCAGTTTTTCTTTCAATTTGGCTAAAGGCAACGTTGAAGTATTGGAAGCGATTATGGTATCGTCTTTAAGATATGGAAGGAGTGTTTCATATAGTGTGTGTTTGATATCTAACTTTTCAATTATTACTTCAATGATAAGGTCACATTCTGATATCAAATTTAAATCATCACGAAGGTTTCCTACAGTGATATACGTCGCTAAACTTGGATGTGACAATGGGGCTGGTTTTTGCGATTGCATTTTTTCAATAGCTGATAATACAATATTTGATGGGTTTTTTGAACCTTCATCTGCTATATCGAGCAAAATTACATTAGTTCGAGAGTTTGCAACTTGTGCGGCAATACCACTGCCCATAACCCCAGAACCAATAACACATACTTTTTTTATTAGTGACATATCAACCTATTTAGCTACAAATATATTCAAGCAAATATTGCTTTTTCAATGTCCTTGATACTGTGATTAATTAGATCTTTATTTATTTCTTTGGTTACTCGTTTTTTTAAATTACCCTGTAGCATTTGTCTCATAGCCCCGAGTAGCTTTGAGCTTGCAACAATATATAGCTCTTTATAATCTAAATCACTTGCGAATAGTTGTTTAATATGATCGACTGCAGCTCTTGATGAATTGCTAAAATCAATATCTTTTTTGGATGTATGAGGGTCATGAAATGCAGATAACCCAGATTTATTACCTCTTAAGCTTTCATGTCTTTCAATGCTTTGCTTCTCTTCACTATGAAGCTGAAATTGCCCCACTTCTTCTGTAATTTTTAACCCCTCTGCTTTAAAAAGCTTTAACTTATTCATATCTAAAACAGCCACCAGTTTACAACCAAAGTTATTTTGCATATTATTTTCTACCCCCATTTGAAAATACATAACCAAATATAACTATAATGTTTATTAGAACAAGACGGAAGAATTTTATGAAAAGTTGCACCATTTTAAGTCAGACATATGAATTTTATAGCCGCTACGTGCAGGGTACGCTCTTATAAGTTAGTATATAGTAAGACCGGCGAAATCCTTCTTTACCATTAAAACTGGGGATAGTATTACATTAGGTCGCCGACGTTGGCTAGAAATAATTTGGCTCTGTGTGAAGCTGGTTTAGCAAAAAACTCATTAGCTGGCTGATCAGCTAAAACTAAACCTTTATCCATAAAAATTATTCTGTCTGCTATAATCTTAGCAAATTTTATATGATGAGTAATCACTATCATCTGCATCTGATTTTTTAGATTATTGATTATTTCAATAATATCTTTTACAATTTCGGGATCAAGTGCAGAGGTTGGTTCATCAAATAGCATCGTTTCTGGGTCCATCATTAAAGCTCTACAAATAGCAACTCGTTGTTTCTGCCCACCAGATAATTTTGATGGGGAGGAATCTGCTTTCTCTAAAATACCGAATGTATCAAGCAGTTTTCTAGCTTTATCTTGAGTTTCTATCTTACTAGTATGCAGTACATTTAAGGGGCTATAAGTCAAGTTCTCTAGAACCGACATATGGGGAAACAAATTAAATTGCTGAAAGACCATGCCAATTTTAAAGCACAACTTACCTCTATTCCTTCTAGTAAGTTTTTTGCCATTAATCATAACAGATCCACTAGTCGGATTTTCAAGATTATTAATGCACCGAATTAGCGTAGATTTACCACTGCCTGATGGACCAATGATAACTGTAGTTTCTTTTTTATCAAAAGTTAAATTGATATTTTTGATCGCGGTATTATCAATGAATTTCTTAGTAACTTTTTCTAGAACGATCATATAGCTAGCCTTTTTTCTAAAAGCAAAGCAAAGCTACTGATAATCAGTACCATCAAGTAATAAGCCGCGGCGGCTGTTAACATCGGAGTAAAAAAAGTGTAAGTCTCTGCCGATACGACCTGAGCTCTTCTCATTAAATCCATTTCTCCAATAACAGATATTAGACATGATTCTTTCACCAGATTGATAAGTTCATTTACCAAAGCGGGCAAAATACTTCTAAATGCCTGCGGTAATATTATGTCTTTCATCCGCAAGATGGGAGAAATACCTAGTGCTTTTGCTGCTTCAACTTGACCTTTGTCGACAGATTCAATCCCAGCTCTGATTATTTCTGAAACATAAGCTCCTGAATTCAGAGAAAAGGCAATTACACCAGCTGAAAAAACACTCAGCTTAAGACCGATTAAGCCAGGTAATCCAAAATATATTATTGTTAATTGAATAAGAAGCGGTGTACCTCTGAATATAGATGTATAGGCGTGAGCAGCTAACCTTAGAATTTTTAGGTCAATTACTTTTAAAAATGCTAAAATTGTACCAATAATGAGCCCAAAACAGACTGAGATCACACTGTACTTCAAGGTAACAGTAACACCTTTTAGAATAAAATATAGATGCGGCAAAAACGCCACTAGGTCATTATACATTACAGCAACAGAATTTTGTCTAACCAAAGCACATGAATTAATATAATCAATTCAACTAAACGTCAATAAATTACTGCATTTTTACAAATTTTTTAGTATTATAAAATCGATGTTTAGAATACCAAAAATTATCCTTAACTTGATTCAGGATCTTCTTTTCGCTTTTAAGCCAGAAATTAATGATGACAATGAGATGTGTTTAATAATACTAAGGTACTATACATCAAACAAATTGAGCTAAAGTTAAAAGTTTTATGATGTTAGAAAAAATAACAATTGAGTTTATTTTTCAGTTTATGTTGGTTTTTGCAAGGCTCGGAACAGCTTTTAGCAAACTTCCGGCAATCGGCTCGCCCTACATATTTATGCGGGGGAAACTTGCTTTTGCCCTTACCGTTTCTTTCGTTATGATGCCAATATTACAGCCCTATTTACCTCGATATTCAGAAAATTTTGCTAATAATATCGGCTATTTAGCAATTGAGATATTAATTGGACTTATCATCAGCGTAGCTGCAAACATCTATTTTCAGTCTTTACATTTCGTTGGACAGATAGTTTCAATGCAATCTGGCCTTGGAGCCGCTGCATTTTTTGATCCTATGCAAAAGTCACAGGTAGCTATTTTTTCTAATTTTATGCTACTTGTTGCTATTGTCTTTATCTTTGCAACTGATACCCATTTTATATTTATTCAGGCAGTTGCCGAAAGCTATGCTAAGTTTCCACCAGGTGAGCTTGTAAACTCTGGAGATCTTAGTGAATTTATTGCTTTCGTAATAAATGATAGCTTTATCCTTTCTTTTAAAATATCATCTCCGTTCCTAGTGGTCGGCCTTGCGATTATGACCGGAAGCGGTATGCTTGCAAGATTAATGCCTAATTTGCAGGTATTCTTTGTTATTACTCCCGCACAAATACTAGTAATGTTTGGAACTATGTATATTGTAATTGAAGCCGTGGTTACAAAGCTAACGGCCACAATCGCTAACAGCCTCAATGTCATGGGGTTTTAAAGCGGAAATAGGCACGCCTCGACAACTCTTCTTGCAAAAGATATACTGTTATGTATTTATAAATATATACTACCATTTCATATTCACTAAAAATTACTAAACCATTTCAAAGGATCTTGCTCTAACTAGATTTTAGATGTAATAGAACCAAACTTACTACAAATAATATAATTATCTCTTTAACTTAAATTTCTTGAAAAGATAGAGAAAAAAGGTAATCTATATTATTAATTTTTTCATAATAAATTAAGTATAGTTGTATGAAAACTCCAAAATCATTAGAATATCCAGAAGCATACAACCAAAGAGATGTGCTAACTCTTAAGCCTTTGAACCAATGGACACAAGAAGAAGAACTGGTTCATTTGGAACATAATCGTATTTTACAACCAGGGTTTGCCACTAGAACTCCTGAGGAGTTAATTAAAAATGCAAAATTAACTGGCGAGGATTGGTTAACAGACGTTTGTTGTCCAAGCATTCAAGGAGCCTTAGCTATCCACCTTGCAAAAGAGATGGTAGTTACCTATAAAGTTGGAGAAGACGACTTAAACATACAGAATCAGAAAGCATATAAATTGCTGTTAGATGACAATCCTAATATTAAAAGTGAACTTGAAGCCAAAATTAATGAGAAACTTACTGCGAATACGCCGCCTGCAATCGAATTAGAGGCTTTAGCGCGGGCTAGATTACAGCAAAATAATGAAAATAGAATACGAAATAACTTGCCAGAACTACCTATAACCGAGGAGAGAATCAATGCGGCAAAAGCCATCGAGCTTGACCTCATAAGAAAAAAATTTACATCTGAAATAGTTGATGAATATATCCAAGAACAAAGGCCACGTATATCAGCCGCATTAGATTTAAAGCTTAAAGACGTCATTACGCCGGGTCAAAACAGAGATTTTAGCTTTCTTGGCGCGGCAGGAAGTGGAAAAAGTACTATTTCCAGACAATTTCTTAGCGATAGTCAAAAAGAGAATTGTATTATAGTTGCAACAGACAACTATCGAGCCTTCAGCATTCCAGGCTCCAATGAGCACGAAAAAAATGCAGGTAAAAATGTTTTTGCTAAAACTCAAGATCTTGCATATATGGTCAAAGAATTAGTTCAAAAAGATATATCTACAAAAACCTCTGGACGCCCTAACATAATTTTTGATGCTGTCACGCTAGATTCTGGTACAAAAAAATTATTACAACAAGGAATTGTTACTTCAGCGGTAGCTGCTTATAGTGGAGCTCCTGGTCTTGTAGGAATTGCTGAACGAGCTGATTACAGAGCTAGAGATGAAAGTGCAAGTCCTGCAGATAAAGGAAGATTTGTTCATACTACTTCCTTATTAGAAGGTCATGCTAACGCGAGTAGCAGATTGCTCACTAGTGTTCCAGATAAAGCGATTACCACCATCTATGATACAAATGTAGAAAGGGGCCAGCCGGCTATAGATATTGGGACTATAAACACTAGCACTAATACAATGCAAATCAAAGACCTAAGGGTAATGTCTGAATTCTTAAACAAAAAGAATCTGAATGCAGAAGCTATTCATCAAGTAGACTTAATTTACAATACCAAAAATCCATTAAATTTATTATCTACCCACCCTGAAAATAAAGCAAAAGCAATATTGGATTTAGTACCAGAAACTAGATTTAAACCTGCATTTACTATTAAAATGATGGATAAAAAGGGGATAGAATATGCGGAACTGACTTCCGTCAATGGTGCAGTAAAATTAAATGTTTTGAATACAACTATTTTTAATGAAAAAGCGTTGTCGGAAACTATTGAAGGCGGGGTGCTACGAGCCATTACTCGTCAGGTAGAAAAAGGAGGATTAGAAGCTTCTTTTAATACAGCTTTTGACAAAGGAGATAAAAATTCATTTAAAGAATCTGCAACTAAGCTTGGTGTAGGTATTACTGACAAAGAACCTAAAGTGAAAAAAGAAAGTTTGATAAAAAAACTATCTGCCCAAATTACAGACAAATTAGCTCAACACAAACCAATAAACCCTATGCAAAGTAAACCATCTAAACAAAGAAAAACACAAAGCTCAACTAAAAATAATAGTGTAGTTAGTCTCTCCGTCAAAACTCTAAATTTTTGATATAATTTCAAGAATTTCAAAAATAAATCACCGCACATTCATTTTTT
>NZ_JARJFB010000089.1:0-7899 GCF_034554655.1 Candidatus Megaera venefica | reverse complement strand
AAAAAATGAATGTGCGGTGATTTATTTTTGAAATTCTTGAAATTATATCAAAAATTTAGAGTTTTGACGGAGAGACTAATTATGCTTATGGAAAAAAAGTCTATTATTCATAGTTCGGGATGGTTCCAAATGGTTTTAATGAAGCCGTCCGGAAAAGCACTAAACTTTAACTGGCATTACAACAAAGCAATCTTTGGAACTCAAATTCGTTTTAATTAAAACAGGAGAAAAAGAGTCTTTAAAAAATATTTCAACTTGATCTGTATGTATTGCACCCAGCACATCACTTATGTATCTTGGATTAAAGCCAATTGAAACATTTGATCCAACGTAATTACAAGAGTTATCTTTTTCTAACGAGTAATGCAGTACCTCGCTTGCGGCACCTTTTGCTTCGCCGGAAGCTGTTATTTCCATGGATTCATTACCAATAAATAGCTTTACTGCTCTAAATTTATCTACTGTAACAGTGGCAACTCTATCAATTGCACTAGCTAAGAGCTTTGCATTGACAGTAAGTTTATTTTGATTCTCAGTTGGAATAAATGAAGAATATTCAGGAAAAGTGCCATCAATAAGCTTGGAAATTAGAACCAAATTATTACATTTAAATTTAATCTTGGTATTAGATAAAAATACTTCGATGTCAGATTGAATGTTTTTTGAGTCTTTCAATATTTTCAATAGCTCAATTACAGTCTTTCGTGGGACAATAACTCCAAAATCATCAGTCTTTTTATCCAGTAATACAGATGCTATAGAAAGCCTATGTCCGTCAGTAGAAACGCCTGAAAATTCACCTTCTTTGACATGCATGTATATGCCATTTAAATTATATCTCGTTTCCTCAGTTGACATAGAAAAATTAGTATACTCAATTACTTTTGCTAATTCAGACGAGGGGATCCTGAGGCTAACGCTAGAATCTATATCCTCCATTGCTGGAAAAGCGACAGCTGGGAGTGTCAACAATTCAAAACGGCAGTTTGCTCCAGTTATTTCAATTTTATCTGAATCAGCTATTTGTTTTATTCTGATTTTAGTATCGGGTATCTTTCTGACTATATCTGAAAGTGTTTGTGTTGAAACTGTAGTTTGTCCCTCACAAAGAACTTCTGCCCCAATTTCTTGGTTCAGGTATAAATCCATATCGGTTGCTCCGATCTCAACTATACCAGATTTTACTACTAATTTTATGTTATTCAGTTCTTGCAAAACATTTCTTTTTTCGACAACCGAATTTGCAAAACTTAAAGCATGCACTAGGTCTTTTGTCTGAACTAGCATTTCAAGATTCATTTTTTTTATATCTTCTGACATAATACCCTAAATATTTTTTTAAATTATATTAATTACCAAATCATTAGTCTCAATTTGGTTCACAACTAACTGTTCTAAGTTGTCGAAGATATAAGGAGATTTAACCTAATATAATCGACCGTGTTGTTCTGCTGAACTTAACTCGCATGCCTCCTGGTGAGGTGCAGGGGGCCTTTATAACACACCACCATCATGCTGAAGCTGCTTTGCGCCTCTCTTTCTTGTCCAGAGCTCTTTTCTCCATTGCCTCGATCCTGAAACAAGTTCAGGATGACTTCTTTTGCTTTACAAGGTCTTTGTTTTAACTAAGCCAACAAATATTTCGTTATCCGGGCCACTAGTGTCTCCTTAGCTGCTTAGCAACTTCGGACAGTTAAACAAAATTCAGCAAGACGTGCTTATAATCAACTTTGCAATATTCTAGATAAAAGATTCACTTCTTCTCGAAAATCAGGGTCTGACGCCATGAGTTCTTCTATTTTTTTTATAGCATGCATAACTGTTGTATGATCTTTTTTACCAAACTTTGCTCCTATGTCAGCGAGACTCTTTGGAGTTAATGTTTTTGATAAATACATTGCTATTTGCCTTGGTCTGGCTATAGATCTTAGTCTACTTGAAGATGACATATCAGAGACTTTCATGTTATATCTATTAGCTATTTTTTTATGTATATCTTCAACGGTTATTGTTCGCTCATTTGAGCGGAGCAAATCTCTTAAAATATCTTGAGTGCTTTCCAGGGTTATTTCTCGTCCAACAAGGGTTGAGTGTGCAATAACTTTATTAAGTGCCCCCTCTAACTCTCTGACATTCGATGTTATTTTTGAGGCTAAAAAATCAATTACATTCTTAGAGATCTTAACATCCATTTTCTCTAGCTTAGATTCAAGGATACCAATTCGAAGCTCGTAAGTTGTGCTGTGAACATCAGCAACTAATCCCCATCCAAGTCTAGATTTTATTCTATCTTCGATGTTATCAAGATCAGTTGGAGAGCGGTCACAGGAAATAACCATTTGTTTATTATTGTCGATAATTGCATTGAATGTATGAAAAAACTCTTCCTGCGTACTTTCTTTTCCACAAATAAATTGTATATCATCAATCATCAAAACATCAACAGAACGAAATTCTTCTTTAAAAGACATAATATCTTTATTACGTAGCGCTTTAATAAAGCGGTACATGAATTTCTCAGCCGACATGTACAGTACTTTTCTATTAGGATTCTTTTTATTGGCATGCCAAGCAATGGCGTGCATTAAATGAGTTTTGCCAAGACCAACCCCGCCATACAAAAATAGTGGATTGGACTTTGCGATTGCGCACTCTGCTTCAGCAACAGAAAGAGAGGCCGCATAGGCTAATTCATTTGGTGGTCCAACAACAAAATTATCAAACGTAAAACGTGGATCCAAAGAAGACGTAGTATCTTCTTTAACGTCACTTTGATCTATCAGTGATAATGTATTGGGAGAAATAACTACAACATCAGATTTAGGTAATTCTTTAGTGATTATATCAACCGATTTTACCTCAGTATCATGATGCAGTAATAGTTTTGATATGATATCAAAATAGTTAGATTTAATCCAATCTCTAATGAAATTACTTGGCGCTGAAAGTATTATTTCATTGCCTCCAATAGCTTCAAAGAAACTTATCTTACTAAACCAACTTTTATAAAGATCTTCTCCATAATGGGCAACTAAATCACGGCTTACACTTTTCCATAAGTCGGCATAATAATCACCATCTTTATATTGTGGCATAATTTGATCCAACTGTTTCATCTTTCACTAGTCTCTTAGGATAAAATATATATTTTCATAATAACGGAGGAAGCCAATTTAAGGCTTCAACATGGATTGCTGGAAATTTAAGCACGATTATAAATCGCTTGCTTTTTTACTGCTGTAGACAATAATATTACCATATTTTTTTTTTGCAAGGTCATAAATTATGAATATCAAAAACAGGGACCAATTTATCAAAAAATTGCTTTATCAAAGTTGTAATAGGGGTTGTAAAGAAACGGACTTAATTATTGGTCAGTTTGCTAAGCAAAATATAGAAAAAATGACAGATGATGAGCTGCAAATTTTTGAACATATTTTGCAACAAAATGATGCTGATTTATACGATTGGTATGTGAAGAAAAAGCCTGTTCCTGAAGAAAATTTATCCACAGTAATGACTCAAATACTAAAATTCGATCCATCTGCATAATGAAAAAACTCTTGATTCCTTTTTCTTCTAAATCACTCTACGCTTTAGAACATTTTAACAACAAAAATAAAAATCTTTTATTGTGTTGCTCAGAAGAAGAAAATACAATTTCTGCATATAAACAACTAAAATTCTATGGTCACAATGGAATTACAAAACGCCAGGTTATTCACTTTCCTAGCCTTGATACTGTTCCTTATGATAGGGTTTCTCCGAACTCTGAAATTTTGGCAAAAAGGGCTTCTGCTTTAACTGAGCTCGCAATGAATGGTGAGCCTAAAATACTTGTCACAGCAGCACAAAATTTGCTCCAGAAAATTCCTCCTCCAGAAGAATTTGTTGATTCAACATTGAGCATTAAATCTGAGGCAAAGCTTGACATTGAGGCTATAATAACGTTTCTTATAAAAGCTGGGTTTTCTAGGGTTGCCAGTGCCGTAGATAGTAGCGAATTTGCAGTAAGGGGAGAGATTGTTGATCTTGTCACGCACGCAAACAAAGGATATAGAATTAATTTTGGTTGGAATCAAATTGAGTCAATCAGGGAATATGATACTTATAGCCAAATATCAACAAAATCAGTCGATAGTCTAATTTTATCATCTGCAACAGAAACGCTTATTAACTCCCAAACTATAATTAATTTCAAAAACAATTTTCTACAACTTTTTGGTGTAAACCATATACATAGTCCAATGTATGAATCTATAATATCTGGTCAAAAATTTCATGGGTATGAACATTTAATGCCTTTGTTTTTCAAAAACATGAGTTCGCTCTATGAGTTTTTGGGTGAACATGAAATAATTTATGATAATTTGTGTCTCCAATCAATGATAGAGTTTGAAAATACTTATAATGACTTTTATGAATCTCGTTTGCTTTCAAACAAATCAAATCCAGACTCCTTTTATTTTGCTATCCCACCATCTTTCTTAATTAATAGCAGTCAAACAATCAAAGAAAGGCTATCTCTTGATAACTGCACTCTAATAGAACATGGCTCAAGTAACGATTTAACGTCTATTATAGATATCGCCATACAGGCTAAAATTGAAAACAAGACAGAGTTTGACAAATTGTTTGAGCTTATCGTAGAAAATAAGAAAAAAATTCCAATAATTCTTTGTAATTCAAAAAGTGGTAAATCTAGAATAAAAAACATTGCCGAAACTAGTGACTATGCCACTTTAGAAATTAGCAAACTATCAGAAGCCAAGAAGAATATTATAAACTTAGGGATTGCGCCATTATCGACTGGTTTTATGTCCTCTAAATATCTATTCATTGCTGAAAATGACATTTTAGGTAATAAGTTTGTTACCCAAAGCCATAAATCAGCTAGTAAAAAACTTAAGAGCATACTAACCGAACTTGATAATATTGTTGAAGGTGAAATAGTAGTTCATAAAGAGCATGGTATTGGTAGATTTGAGAAAATACAGACTATCTATGTTGATAATATAGCGCATGATTGTTTAAAAATTATCTATGCCAATAATGATATATTATATTTACCGGTTGAGAACATAGATCAGTTTAAAAAATACGGGGGTGATGAGGTCGTTCTTGACAAGCTAGGAAGTGCCAGTTGGCAAAAGCGTAAGTCCAAGTTGAAGAATAGAATAAAAGATATTGCAGCCAAGTTAATTAAAATCTCAGCTGCAAGACAGTTGGCTACAACGGCACCAACATATTTTGAACAAAGTGCCTATGACAAGTTTTGTAAAAATTTTCCTTATAACGAAACTAATGATCAAATTTCATCAATTGAAGATATAAAGTCGGACTTAGAAAGTGGCAAACTAATGGATAGGCTTATCTGTGGAGACGTTGGGTTTGGTAAAACGGAAGTTGCGATGCGTGCTACCTTTATGGTTAGTTGTAGTGTGAACGACGATAGGCCGCAAGTAGCAATTATTTCACCAACAACTATACTTTGTAAGCAGCATTTTCATAACTTTCTTGATCGATTCAAAAATATGGGTTTGAATATTGCTCAGCTATCACGCCTTATAAAGCCGTCACAAGCCAAGAAGGTAAAAGAAGGGGTGGAAAGAGGGGAAATTAACATAATAATCGGAACACATGCTTTGCTTGCTGCTGATATAAAGTTTAAAAACCTTAAAATGATCATTATTGATGAGGAACAACATTTTGGTGTTGCTCAGAAAGAGCATTTAAAACAACTAAAGTCAAATGTACACGTGTTGTCACTATCTGCAACTCCAATACCAAGAACCCTACAAATGTCAATGGTAGGCATTAAAGATTTAAGTTTGATTACAACCCCTCCGATAGATCGCTTGCCGGTTAGAACAAACGTTTTACCGTTCGATGCAGTAGTAATCCGAGATGCTCTTATGAGAGAGCGCTTCAGAGGCGGTATTAGCTTTTATGTCGTTCCTCGTATTAAGGATATTGAGTGGGTAGCAAAGCAACTAAGTGTTATTGTACCTGAGCTTAAATTTAAAATAGCTCACGGGCAAATGGCTCCATCAGAAGTTGATAATACTATGAATGAGTTTTGTGAGGCAAAATTTGATATTTTACTGTCAACAACAATAATTGAATCTGGGATTGATATTTCTATTGCAAATACTATTATTATTCATCGTTCTGATATGCTGGGTTTAAGTCAGCTTTACCAACTTCGAGGACGTGTTGGTAGAGGAAAGGTTCGAGGTTATGCGTATTTAACATTAACTCATCATAAATCTACCAAACATTCTTTGCAACGTCTTGATATTTTGCAAAATATTGATTCTCTTGGTGCTGGATTTACTATAGCTAGCCATGATATGGATCTGAGAGGATTCGGTAACCTTGTCGGTGATGAGCAATCGGGACATATCCGAGAAGTAGGGGCTGAATTATATCAAGAGATGTTAGATGAAGCAATTAATGAGCTGAAGAATGATGCTGCTAATAACTCAGAGAGCTTTAATCCAATAATCAACCTCGGTATAGCTATATTAATCCCCGATAATTATATAGAGGATTCATCTTTAAGGCTTGCTATATACAGAAGAACCGGTGATCTTAAATCAAGTGAAGAAATTGAAAATTTCCGTATAGAGATGGAGGATAGATTTGGCTTAATTCCAAAAGAGTTTAATAATCTTTTAGAAATGGTAAAAATCAGAAATATGTGTTTCAAACTAAATGTAGAAACTTTTGATAGTGGCCCAAATGGATTTGTTGTGAAATTTCGTGAGAATTTAGGTGTAGCTGAAATGGTGCTTTCTTTTATTAACAAGTTTCCAAGACATGCTAAGATAAAACCAGATAACAAACTTGTCTTCATAAAAGTCTTGAATCAAGATGCTTTAATACGTGATGCTCAAGAGTTTTTAACGAACCTAATGTTATAATAATCTGGCTATGAAGAAGTTATACTGAACTCAGATATCTGGGTTTTCTGGTATAAACAGCCACACATAACCTCATCTTCGGACTCTACAGACCTTATAACCAGCGCTTAAAAGGATTATATTTACCTTATCCATAGTTCAGGTTAATTATACAGATTTTCTAAAATATCGTTGTTGATCTTATCAAATTAGTTGACAAATATTATGTTTTTTATTAGACATTTAGAATTAATTCATCAATTTAAGGTTATATTATGAAAGAGCAAAATGTACAAGTCAAAGAATTGGCCGAGGGCACCGATCAACCATTAAAAGCCTGGAAATTGGATAAAGATGGAAATTTGCCACAAGGCGTGTCTTTACTTGAAAGTCTAGAGGCAGTGAATTTTGCCGCTCATGCTGCAAAGACCCTAGTTTCAAACAGGATGAATCTTAATTCAGATCAAGAGGTTATTAAATCTGATAATACAGAACCGCTTGAGCTGCTTGGTAGTTCTGATGCAGGATGAAGTCGACTTGCTTAGTTAGTCCCTCCGTCAAAACTCTCCCCGCCTGAATTAACAAGGGGTTTCATGTCATAAACAGCTTACAAAATCCATAAGAAAATGGTATAATTACCGCATAAAGCTTACGGATTTTAAAATTATGCCTATAGAAAATATTACTTTTCTCCAAAAACAAGAAAGGTTATTTGAAGAGAAATTATCTACAAAACTAAATCCTAAAAACAAGTTATATAAACTAAGGGATTTAGTAAATTGGTCTGAACTTGAAGCCAGAGCATTGCCTAACATTGAAATCAAGCAATTTGGTAGAAATAAGAAAGATCATAGAGTAATGCTAGCACTATCAATGCTTCAAGCTATGTACAACGGTTCTGATTCGTTTACGGAGGAAGAGCTAAAGGAAAATATTTATTGGCAATATTTTTGTGGTTATGAATATTTGCAGCAAGATCTTGATGTGTCTGAAG
>NZ_JARJFB010000088.1:0-8004 GCF_034554655.1 Candidatus Megaera venefica | reverse complement strand
CGCTATCCCCATAAGGATTTTTCTTTGTATGACCAGACATACCCAATACTTCTTCTGGTTCATATAATTTACCTAGTCCTTGAGAATTACCATAACCACTATAACTTGAAAGAAAAGTACTGTTGTAGCTACCTACAGAATAACTACCGCCAGAAGTTCCGCTTGTACTATAACCACCTCCTTGAGTTTTATTAGAAAAATAGTTTCCACCACTACCACTACCACTTTTATTATTTATATCTATTGTTTCACATTGTTTTTTCATAAAAACCTCAAAAATTTTATACCATTCCAAATAATCAGAAATATTTGTTAGAGGCAAGAATAATGCTCAACAATTAATTGATAGAATTTTACAAATGTAGATAAATAGACGCAGTTAAATTTATCGGGTATGTAGTAGAGTTTCTAAATTTTTTAATTCTGATAGCGCATTTCTATAGGGTAATTTCTTGTTTCAAGAGCTTTTAAACACTGTGTTTTGATAGTTCAAGAGGGGGTACTAAATATCGCTATATTGTTTTAAAATCAGCTTTTACTTATTGCATCAAACTATTGCCCAGAGAGATGCTTTTTCTCAATAAGGAAGAAGAAAATGCCTGTTTGTTGTAATTTCTTCTTATTGCAACTTGGGTGTATTTTGAGACGGGAGTACACGACTCAGGAAGAAGTGGTAAAAACTTCTGATTTCACCCCCTCCCATAAGCTCCGGAAACCTCTTTTTATAGTGGCTGGAAATTAATTCATCACGAATAGATTACGGTAACTCATAGACAACATAATTACTATAGTGTTTCTGGACTGCGGTTATTATCTAAACCCATCAAAAATACTTACATTGCACTTTAACATTTCACCTGCATTCACCTGCAAATATGCAGGTGAAAACTAAGAAAGTCTCTTTTTAAAGTACTCCTAAAAACTCTCCAATACCTAGTTAACGCCCTCTTTTTATAGTGTATGGAAACCTCTATTGATTAAGTTTGGTTGGGGGTGTTTTGTTTCTCTTAAAAAAAACCAGTAAACCTTGCTTCACCAAGGATATAAGTATTTGCAACAACCACTTTATAGCCTCGCCATAACTTCTGCCGCTTCTTTCGTTACCATCACTCCAAGTGGGATTGGTATAAAAACTTTTGGCCACGCTGTTACTTTGTTAGTCTCTAAACGCTCTGCCTTGCGAATATTGGTATAAACTTTCTTAATGCTAGAATTCCCCGAGGCTACTTCAGCTTTTTGCTCCTCAGTGCCTTTGCGTTGGATAGCGTCATATTGTTCGGCTGTTCTAGTGCTTACTCCCGCTTTCTTAGCTATGACTTCCAAAGTTTTACCCTTTGAACATTCTTGAGTTTCAGCAGTAGTATTGCTATTATCTGGGGAGCGCACCAGTGCGCTAGCCGTAGCATCTACCTCTTTAAATTGAGTAGCTTGCATTCTTTCTTTAGCTTTTTCCGTCTCGAACTCCTTGCATATCAATTTAATGTTTTTGAATTTATGCGCATTATCCTCTGTTTCTGCAATAGGCTTTTCTCTCCAATCACCACGTGTTTTGAGAAAGAATATAAGAGCTGTAACGTTGCCAGCTTCCATTTGTTCCCAGAGAAGCATAGCTGCTTTGTATACGCCTCTAATCTTACCTTTTCTATATGCTCGCAGAACTCGTTCATCCCTTTTTTGTAAGTCTAGGAAGTCAATGGCTGAGAGATTAAAATAACCAGCTACTTGTTCTATAGAGAGATAATTTGCTAAGGCCTCAACTTGTGCTATTTGCAAGTCATCCAATATTACTGCGGTGTTATTATTCTGCATTTACTTAATAGTCTCCTTCTAATTCTTGTGATAATGTCTTCCACTCTTTAATCAGCTTATGGACTTCTGAGCGTTTTGCGATGTTCTCCTTGGTGTAATAGCCGTGTTTCAAAGCGTTCTTACTACCTTTAGGCGCACCACTACCCTTAGCTCCTCCGTGCATTCTACAGCGTTTCTTACCTTTTACGGTAGATGTTTTACAGGGATGGCCACTGCGAGTTTTTGCAAAACAGGTGATTTTTAGTTCTTGTTGCATAGGGTTATTTTGCATTGTATTTTTTTCTTGCCCCCGCCCCCCTAGTTAAGCTTTTTATTAGTTTCAACATTACCAATTATAGCCTGCCCGCCTGAGTTAACATTGACATGTTCTATAACCATTTTTTGCTGACCTTTGCCCCTATAGCGTTGCAAGGCTTCCACTTGTGTAGCGTAGGTACGAGCCAATTTGTTAGCCACATTAAAAGCCTTAGCACCGAGTTCTATTTCCTTATATGATCTACTACTTAGCAATCCATTAGCTCTTGTTAGGTTTTTCATTGCGGCATTGTGTATAGCTAGCATTTGAGCTGCAAGCATAGCTTCTATAGTATCTTTGGGCTTAATATCGCTGATAGCTACCAGAGTATTATCGGACATTTTTTGTGGGTCATCATTATCATACCCAGCCCTTACTACTTGATTTAGAAGTGCTACGGAAAATTCTACTTTTTCTTTCTCTTTCTCTTGATTAGCTTCCTCTATACAAAAGGCGTTGGTTATAGCCTGAAACTCTAAATTAATATTAACTGAATTTGATTTAGAGTCTTTTTTTTGTAATTCTGATTTCACGATAATTCTCTTCTAATTTACCGACTTTAACATTTCTACATTGTAGCGTATAAAAGGCATTCAGGCTACTTTTTCAGCAGTTATCGAGGTATTAATGCAACATTCTTAACTCATGTATTATAAACAGCTCTAAACCTAATGTAAGTACAGGTAAGCTCTTTAGTATCAACGAAAGACTAGAGTACTAACCTAAAAGAGAGAACAAGGTATATGCACTTCAAATAGGTTTATTTCTTATTTTAAGAACTTTTGAATGTTATATTTTGATAACTTACGTAGGGTTTTAGCTTTTTACCTAATGCAACACTACAAGAGCTTTAAAATCGTTCCCGCTCTTACTAATATGTTTTTCGTATTTCACTTCCCATTTCTCTAAAAAACGCCATCCATTCTCTTCTGCGACTTGTTGCAGCTCTCCTGTTTTCTATGAACTCTCTGCTATAACGTCCGTGCTTAAAAGCGTTCTTACTACCTTTTGGCGCACCTGCTCCTTTAGCCCCGCCGTGCATCCTACAACGTTTCTTACCAGTAACTGGCGATGTTTGGCAGAAAGTACCTCTACGGGTCTTGGCAGAACATTTTACTTTTTCTTTATCTTGTAAGGGGTTATTGCTCATTTTCTAAAGTACCCCCTTTTTGTTTAACCCCCTCTATCGAGGTATTATTCTTTGTCACGTTGCCAATAATAGCTTGTCCACCTGAATTAATATGAACATGCTCTACAGTCATCTTTTGCTGTCCCTTACCACGATAGCGATTTAAAGCTTCCATCTGTATTGTGTATGTTCTAGTAAGCTTATTAGCTGAATTAAATACAAGATTCTTCATATCGATCATTTGTGATTTAGCAGCAATCCTATAGCAATCCATTGCCGCATGATGAGTAGCTATCATTTGAGCAGCAAGCATCCCTTCGATCTGATCCTTAGGCGCAATACCTTTCATTTCAATAGAAATGTTTTTTAAAGTTTCAAAAAACTCAGCATCGGTATTACTAGCATAGCAAGATTTTGAGAGTTGGTGATATATTAACCAACCAAATTCTTTACTATCGCCTCCGCTCATTTTTCCTATGTTTTTTCCTACCGCATCAGCTAGTTCACCCTGCTCCTTTTCTTTTTTTAGAGTTAAACTAAGCCCAGTGGTTTTCTCTTCTTCTGTTATTTTTTGAGGTATCATATAACTCCTATTTGTTTTAATTTAGGCTCTGCTCTAAGCGAATAAGCTATAATCGCCGCTGCATCTCCTCTATTCATTGACGGATCTTTCTTGAAATTAGCTGGCAGATAATGCTTTTGCGCCTCTGAAGGTAATAGGTTTCTCCAACTAGCCGTTTTTCTTGCCGTATCCTCATCTTCAAAGCAATACAAAAAGTCGTTTGCTGCTGCAATGGCTTCTAACTTACCGCCTTTGTAAACTATTTTTGTTGGAATGTTAGACGTGTCCTCGTCTCTTTTTGAACCTCCAACGGCAAGCCAAGCGTTATCTTTTTCAAAAACACAACACCAGCTATTGAAGCCTGCTGCTATCATTGCTTTGTTTTTCTTCCTTAAATCAGTCCAAGAAAAATTAGATCTCTTGAGCAAATCAATCTCTGCCATGGCAAAGTTTTCTATTATTCTTTTGGCTTTAAGATGCTCACTTTTTACATATTCCAAGTTTAAATCAGCCCCGCATAAAGGACATTCTGTTATTCCCTTAGCAATTTGTTTCTTACATGAAGGGCAAAGTCTAAATCCTTCATTCTTGTTATTTAAGTCAATTGATTGCTCTAATGATCCGTGCAAAATACTGGAAATACCGAAGTCTAGTACTACGCAATCGTGCTTAACAGTGTTTGGGTAGATACTTGGATCAATTGTTCTCAAGCCCCTCCCTATCATCTGGATCATTGTTGGTTTGTAAGAAGACGAGCGCAGTAATACAACGCATGAGATCGGTGGAAAGTCCCAGCCTTCTGTTAACACCGCAACGTTGACAATGACTTGTATTTTGTCGCATTTAAGGGCTTCTAGGACAGATTCTCTCTCTAAAAACGAGGTATCGCACGTAACTAAACCAGTCTTTACTCCAGCTGACTTATAAGCACTCACAACATTTCTAGCATGAATGGAGTTAGAACAAAACACCACGGTCTTTCTATCTCCAGCTTTTTCTCGCCAATGCCTAACCACTTCGCTATTAAGCGGCTCAGTATCCAAAATAGAAGCCATTTCTTGATCGCTGTAATCACCAGTAGCTTTTACCTTCAATGCTTGTAATTTCTCTTGTGTATTCCCAGTGTCTATTATCCAAGTCTTAGGTCTGACCAAGTGACCGCTAAGGATAAGCTCGCCCAGTTTAATTTGATCACCGCAGTTATTAAAAACCTTCCCTAAGCTGCTTTTGTCTCCTCTTGCTGGTGTTGCTGTAACTCCAAATATTTTAACTCGGGAGTTCATACTAGTTGCTTGATTTAAAATACTAATATAACTCTCAGCCGTGATATGGTGAGCCTCGTCAATAACTAATAGATCAAGCTTTGGCATGGTCTTCAAGTTATTCTCTCTAGACAAAGTTTGCACCATAGCAAAAGTTACTTGCCCATCCCATGACTTGGTACGGCTATCCAGAATACTTGTTGAGATAGTCGGGTTAACTAACTTGAACTTACTCTCATTTTGATAAGTCAATTCGTCTCTATGAGCCAGAACACAAACTTTTAAATTAGGCGTATGCTTGATGAGTTCTCCAATAACCGCAGACAAACAGATAGTTTTACCTGCTCCAGTCGGTGCAACGCCTAGTGTATTGCCGTGGGTCATCAAAGCAGCTATATTCTTTTGGACAAATTCTTTTTGACGTTCACGTAACAACATGATACTAACTCAAATTTCCTAGTTTTCTGAATGCACCAAGCTCATTACTATCAATCTCGATAGGTAATGATTCACTCTTTGAAACTAACTCACGGAAAAATATCTCTATAGCCCACGGCTCATTAGCTTGCATAGCTTTCCAAAGTAGTTTGTATGCCTTCCTTAATGCTGTCTCTAGACACCAGCTCTCTAATGCTCGTATCAGTAGTTTTGGGTCTTCCTTTAGGATTACCAGATTTACCCTTAGTGAATTTCATATCTGTTCTATATACTGTTAATACCCTGATTATAGCATAAAATAAGGCTTTTAGCTACTTCCTCCACCATTATATTACAGTGTGCTTAATATGAATTAGTAACGTTGTAAATATACAGCAAACCATTATGTATTCTAGTGTACGTGGTATTACAAACAGATTCTCTAATGCTGCACTACGCAAGATCATGGTCGTTACGCCGTAAGCTAGACAAAACCAATCATTCTTCTATAGACATCGAATTCAATTTGTCTTAGATGTAGTAAAGTAATTGTACTGAGGGTAGTAATAAAAATCTATTTTTCCTCCAGTCCTTCCCCGTCTATTTTTTAATATCTTTAATTCTATTTCTCTTGGAAAATTGTTTTTTGCTTTTTCTACATCAAAATTATTGTCCATTCCCTTTAACTGAAGACCTAGTAATACATCCGCTGAATATTCTATTCCTCCACTTTCTTTAAAAGCTTGCATTGAGATTGGAGTTTTGTAGTTTTCTCGGTTAAGGCTGCTTATACCCAATATAGGAACTTTCAAATCTCTGCTGATCTGCTTTAGCCGTTTTACTATTTGATCTACACTTTGTTTCTCGGTTAATTTATGATTGGTCGGAGTAATAATTTGTAGATAATCAATAATTATTACTGGATTAACATCGGTATGTTTTTTATGTAAATCAATCTTCTGATTGATTTCGTCTACCGTTATGTCTTTATTGACTTCATATATCCATAGCCTACTTGATTCCTGCTTATAACTTTCTCCCGCACAATAAATTATTTCGTGCTCTAAAGGGCTATAATGTTCATATTTCTTTCCTTCTAATATTTGTCTTTGCGATTTTGCATTATACATTTGGTTAGAATAATTTTTTTGACAATATAGATAGGTATGACGACTAATACTCTTAGCCATTATCTCATATCGAGACATTTCAAGCGAAATATACAAAACATCCTGACCTTTAGAAGACAGATAATCTGCTATCTGAATCGCAAACGTTGTCTTCCCTAAGGAACTTATTGCTCCAAGAATATAAAGTCCATCATGTAAACCACCTTCAAAAATTTCATCTAACTTATCAAAACCAGTAGCAAAGGTTTTATCTTCTTTACTTGCGTTAATGTAACTTCTAAAATCAGATATTTTGTTACTGACAGATTCATTGAAATAGTCGGACTTTTCTATTTCTGTTTCTTCTAACTTTGCTTGAATTTCAGTACTGATCCAATCTTCTAAGTTAGATAAAGCCTTCTTTATTTCATTTTCAAAACCGACCTTGTCTTTAACTAGAAAATCGTTAGCGTCTTTATAGTCCCCGTAAAATTCTGATCTATAAACGTCTTCTACTTCAGTTCCTTTAATCTCTGGAGCTATAAAACTTATATTAAGTCCCTGTAAACCTATTACTAATTGTTCTCTTGCTTTTTTCCCTGACTTATCTGCATCAAGCACTATAATCAGTGAGCAAGGGTTAGATAACTCTTTAATCTTTTTTAAAAAACTTATCGTATTGGAAGCGCTACCAAGAGATAATGCGTTATAACCTAGTTCAAGGAAGCTAAGAGCGTCAAACTCTCCTTCGGTTACAAAGCAAGGCGAGTCTTTTTCTAAAACTTGTAAATTGAACGTATTGACACCTCCTTCTTTCATTTTAGAACATTGTTTTTGTCCGTCATCGATTTCGTCTCTTACATCACGAGCAGCATAACTGTAATCACTTGTCGGGATAATTATTCTTGGCGTTTTAGGAGGGTTTTTGTTATCTCTCAACGCTTTAGGACTCTGCCAATCACTCATATAACCAATTCCATATTTTTTAGCTGTTTCTGTGCTAATTCCCCGCTTATTTAAATACTTCATACAATCTGGGTTAGTTATGTTTTTTTGGGCTTCATTAAAGAATTGCCTGTAATCAGTTCCCTTATTCCTGACTTTATCAGTTGAACTATTAATGGTATTTTTTACCTGTAAGAAAGAATGGTCGCTATTTGATTTATCTATCGGAATACCTAGCCAACTGTAAATCCCGTTAAATACTTCTTTGGAGTTAGGAGTTAAATTATTCCTAATTGTGTATAAATCAAAAATATCGTAATCGGCATTACAAGAGAAACAATGTACTTTATGTCTTTCACTATCATAACTCATACTCGGTTTTTTATCCTCATGCGTTCCATTCACCCAATGAAACTTCTTTGTAGTTGCTTCAACGCTCAATTGCGATCTTAGATCCTCTACTATCCTTGTTCTTT
>NZ_JARJFB010000087.1:0-8108 GCF_034554655.1 Candidatus Megaera venefica | reverse complement strand
GTATTAAGCTTTTTGCTTTGAAACCTGTTAATCCAATTTACGATAGAACTTAGTATCATTTATTGATAGTTTTGATTAAAAAAGCTTTTCTGTATTACTTAATATTAGAGTAGGGAGTAATCAGATCAAGCTCAATAGCAACAGAAAACAATAAAAGGCTTTTTAAATTAATATTGTAATTTAGCCATAAATTTATTAAGGTTATGGTCTATAAAATTCTTAAAAATTGTAATTAGTTCTATGCATAAAATTACTACGCAACAAATTAGAAGTACCTTTATCGATTTTTTTAAAGCTAATGGACACACTCATGTTCCTTCAAGCTCATTGGTTCCGCATAATGATCCAAGTTTAATGTTTGTTAATTCTGGGATGGTGCAATTTAAAGATGTATTTACCGGAATCGATAAGCGTAGCTACTCAAAGGCTACCTCTTCACAAAAATCTGTTCGTGCAGGTGGTAAACATAACGATCTAGATAATGTTGGGTACACGGCAAGGCACCATACGTTTTTTGAGATGTTAGGTAATTTTTCCTTCGGTGATTACTTCAAAGAGGAAGCAATTTTTTATGCATGGAATTTATTGACTAAAGAATATAAGCTACCGAAAGAAAAGTTGTATGTAACAGTTTATCACAATGATGACGAAGCAGTATCTTACTGGAAAAAAATTGCTGGTATTGGCGATAATCGTATAATTCGCATTAATACAAACGATAATTTTTGGTCAATGGGTGATACTGGTCCGTGTGGGCCATGCTCTGAAATTTTTTATGATCATGGAGAGTCTATTCCTGGAGGATTACCTGGAACCCCGGAGCAGGATGGAGATAGGTTCATCGAAATCTGGAATTTAGTTTTTATGCAATTCGAGCAAGTCGATAAAGATAATCATATTTTGTTGCCGAATAAGTCAGTAGACACTGGTATGGGCTTAGAAAGGATCTCAGCTGTAATTCAGGGTGTACATGATAATTATGATACGGATATTTTTAAAGAAATAATTGGCCATACGGAATCTATTTTAAAAGTAGCTGCTAAGGGTGAGGCTCTGTTTTCATACAGAGTTATTGCTGATCATTTGCGTTCTAGTGCTTTCTTAATAGCTGATGGTGTAATGCCCTCAAACGAAGGTAGGGGTTACGTGCTAAGAAGGATAATGCGCAGAGCTATGAGACATGCACATCAGCTTGGAGCAAAAGAGCCGCTGATGTATAAACTACTGCCGAAATTGGTTGATTTGTTTGGTCATACATATTTGGAATTACCTAGAGCTGAAGATTTTATTTCAAGTATTTTAAAACAAGAGGAAGAAAGGTTCAAAACAACCCTTGACCGCGGTTTAAAACTTCTTGAAGATGAAGCAAAGCTTATTGCTAAAGGCGGAGTGTTGTCTGGAGAGGTGGCTTTTAAACTATATGACACATATGGCTTTCCATTAGATTTGACAGAAGATATTCTGAAAAAACAAGGGGTTACAGTAGATAATAAAGATTTTGATAAGCAAATGAATTTGCAAAAGGAGAGAGCAAGAAAAGCTTGGGTAGGTTCTGGTGAGCTTAAGACTGATGCAATATGGTTTGATATATTATCGGAATTTGGTTCTACAGAGTTTCTTGGATATTCACTCGAATCGGCTGAAGGTAAAGTTCTTTCTCTGGTACAAAATGGCAAAAAATTGGAACAAATTTCTAAGTCTGGTGAGAAGTTTACCTTAATAGCCAACCAGACACCATTTTACGGTGAATCAGGTGGGCAGATGGGTGATATTGGTATAATAGAATCACCACATTGTAAAATACAAGTATTAAATACAATGAAATTTTTGGGTAAAGTTATAGGGCATGTTTGTCTTTTAGATGAAGGAATTGTTTCTATAAATGACGTAGTTAAAATGTCTATAGATCTTTCTTATAGAAAACATTTAAAAATGCATCATACCGCTACTCATATTTTACATGCAGTACTACGAGATGTTCTTGGAAGGCATGTAACTCAGAAAGGCTCTTTAGTTGCTGAGGATAAGCTTAGGTTTGATATTAGTCATCCCAAAGCGTTGACAAAGGCTGAGATTAAATTAGTAGAAGAAAAAGTAAATCAAATTATCTCTGATAACTCTAAAGTTGTTACGAAGCTGATGTCTACCGATCAGGCTATGGAGGCAGGAGCTATGGCATTATTTGGAGAAAAATATGATGCTGAAGTAAGGGTAGTTTCCCTTGGTGCTTTTGAAGATAACACCAATCCTTACTCTTTTGAATTATGTGGTGGTACACATGTTAAAAGAGCAGGAGATATTGGTGCATTTAAGATTCTCAGTGAAAGTGCTATTGCAGCTGGTATCAGAAGAATAGAGGCGGTATGTGGTAAGTTTGCTTTTAAAGAGATTGCAGCCAATGAAGAGCTACTTAATGAACTTATTGATATTCTTAAAAGTAACAAATCAGAATTATTACAAAAAGCTGATAGTTTGCTAGTGTCGAAAAAGGATCTCGAGAAACAGGTTGAAAAAATACAGATAAGTAGTTTGATGTTGTCAGATGATGATATTAATAAAACATCTGCATCTATAGACGAAGGGCGTTTACTTTACAAAATCATTCCAGAAAATATTGACGCTAAAATTACTCGTATAGCAGCTGAAAATCTATCTAAAAAATATAATGATTTAGTGGTTGTATTTGTAAGTAAAACCGCTGAAAAGCTATCAATTGTTATTGCAGTTTCAAAAGAAATATCACAAAGATATAATGCTAACGAGATTTCAAAACATTTATCGAGTTTTATAGGTGGAAGTGGTGGAGGGCAAGCTGGTCTTGCTCAGGTGGGTGGAAGTAACCTTACTAAGTTGCAAGGACTTGACCATGAACTTATCAAAATATTGAGTTAATAAAACAATAGGGGAAAGGTTGTATGAGAAAGTATATTATTCTGTTTTTAGCGTTAGTATTAAATTCGAGTTTGTCTTTTGCAGATAAGGATCTAAGAAATAAAGTTAGCCAAGCTAGTAAAGACTATTTATCTTCACGGTTTATGAATGGTACCTATATGTTTTGTGACGATGACGGTGTTATAGAACAAGGAGCCAAAGGCCTGCACTCTTTTGAAACAAAAAGAGAACTAATCTCAGAACAAGCGATGCCTATTGCTTCTACAACAAAAACAATGACAGCTGCTGCTATTTTAAAGCTGCGTGATCGGGGGTTACTGGACGTCAATGATAAAGTGGCCAAGTTTTTAACTAAGGAAAGTAATATATGGACGGATGGCGTTGTGCCTGCATGGGCTAATAAAATAACTATTCATAATTTGCTTACTCATAGAAGTGGCTTAACCGAATATTTTATGGGCGCCAAGCTAGATATCACCAAACCACACTCAGAAATTAATAAAGATATTGTCAATTTTGCTGCTGGTAAGGAGCTAACATTTGAGCCAGGAATTAAGCATAATTACTGTAATACCAATTATGTGCTTTTGGGACTAATCATTGAAACGCTATCTGGTAAAAGTCTCGCTGATTTTTATGCCGAAGAATTTTTTAAACCCCTTGGAATGAATGACACAAGATTGATTAACCTTGCAGAGGCCGTTAAACACCAAGTGGAACCTGGTTCTACAAATTATCCTATTCGCTATTTTGTAACGCCAACTGGTAACTCTGAGCCTCAGTTTAATGTAGCTAAGTCAGAATTCATTATGGTTCCCTATGCTGATGGTGGTGTAGCTTCGACTGCCAAAGATCTCATTACGTGGAATAAAGCTCTGCATTCTGGTCAAATAATTTCAGATAGTTCTTATAAACTGATGATAACAAGACATTATCAACTTCCTGAAGATCTTAGTGATGGTATAAAAAAATATACTGGCTATGGTCTATTTATATCTGAATTAGAAGGTGGAGACGTAGTATACCATCATGCTGGTAAAGCTTTAGCTATAAGATGTGAGTCAGGTTATATACCATCTAAAAATTTATATTTTGCCGTTCTTAGTAACGTTATGAATTATGTTCCTAAGGAAATGCAAGATAAGATAGATATGGAGAAAGTGGAAAATCAACTCGATATTGCTTATTTCACAAAGCATATTTTTGATTCAATTAGGTAGTTTTTTTGTCCATTAAAGTCCTCGGGTTAGAATCTAGTTGCGATGATACAGCTGCGGCAATAGTCTCTTCTGGTCATAATATTCTTGCAAATATTGTTATTTCGCAAACCGAAGAGCACGTGGCTTTCAAAGGAATTGTGCCAGAAATTGCAGCTAGATCTCATCTTTATAATATCAAATCAGCTATCGATAAATGTTTGTTTGAAGCATCAATAACGCTGCAGGAAATTGATGCTATTGCAGCAACTTCTGGACCTGGGTTAATTGGTGGTGTGATTGTGGGGTCGATGTACGGTAAGGCTCTTGCTAGCGCTTTAGATAAGCCATTTATTGCAATTAATCATCTTGAAGGGCACGCTCTTACAGCAAGACTTACTAACAATGTTGAGTTTCCTTACCTACTTTTGCTGGTGAGCGGAGGGCATTGTCAATTTGTTGCAGTACATGCGTTAGGTAAATACACAATTTTAGGCCAAACTTTGGACGATGCAGTAGGTGAGGCCTTTGATAAGGTCGCAAAGATGATGAATCTAGGGTTTCCTGGAGGTCCTATTATTGAAAAAATAGCTACTAATGGTGATCCGAAGAGATTTAACTTTCCCCGACCTTTATATAATCAGAAAAATTCTGATATGTCTTTTTCTGGACTCAAGACGGCAGTTAGGCTTAAACTTCAAGAAATTCCTGTGCTATCAGATCGCGATATGAGTGACGTTGCAGCAAGTTTCCAACAAGCTGTTTGTGATGTCTTAGTTCAAAAAACAAAATTTGCCATAGATCAATACGAGAAGATGTGCCAAGGAAAGAGATTGGTTGTTTCTGGTGGAGCTGCTGCAAACAGCCAAATCAGAAGTGACCTAAGCGTTCTATCAGAAAGATTAGGGTATAATTTTGTTGCACCACCGATAAAATTATGTACCGATAACGCTGCTATGATTGCTTTTGCTGGACTTGAGAGGTTAAAAGTTGGTATAATGAACGGTATGGATTTCAAGCCAAGAGCTCGTTGGAGTTTGGAAGAATTGCTATAGTTATAAAAAAATATAGTGTTTATGTCAGGGTTAGAATTAAATAAAATTGCGGCTGCAGTGTTGCTAGCTAGCTTGATCGCGATGGTAGTTGGGGTTGTAGCGAATGCTCTTTATAAACCTAAACTAGAAATAGCTCAGCGTGGCTATCAGATAGAGGTATCAGAAACATCTTCTAGCCATGGTAACCAAGGACCAGAGGTACCAGTGGATATTTCTGCGCTTATGGCTTCTGCTAATGCAGAAGATGGAGCCAAAGTTGTAAAAAAATGTTTAGCTTGTCATACTCTAGATGAAGGTGGGGCAAACAAAATTGGACCACATTTATGGAAAATATATGGTTCTGCTAAAGCCAAAAAGGATGGTTATGCGTACTCAAAAGCAATGGCTGCTGCCGGTGGAATTTGGGATAATGAAAGTTTATACCATTTTCTTAATAAGCCAAGTAAATTTTTACCAGGTACAAAAATGAGCTTTGCTGGTATTAGTAAACCACAAGACATTGCTAATGTTATAGCGTATTTAAAAGAGAAAGCTAGTTAAGCTGAACTATGCGATAAGAAATAATAGAGTAGTTTTTGTACAGGGACTGCTTACCACGCACCGTCATCCTGAACTCAACTTAACCACCGTCATGCGAAAACTTGATGAGAAGCTTGCGCCGGGCCTCTTGGCCCAGCATCTAATGAGACGGAAAGAGATCCTGGATCAAGCGCAGGGATGACTGGTTTTTGCTTGTGAGGACTTTACAATAATGACAACTATGGCGCCTACAAACCTGGCTCTTACCCATAGTTCAGGTTAACTTTAGTAGAGAATTATTATGACGATTACTCCAGTAGAAATATGGCTTGTAGTAGGTATTATTTTTATATTGATAGAATTTAGTAAGTTACCTGGTATAGGATTTTTATTTCTCGGACTAGGGGCAATGTCTAGCTCAGTGATTTTTTATTTCTATCCCGAGATACAAAATTATCAAGTTGCATCTGTTGGATTTTCGTCATTAGCATGGTTTTTGGTTTTATGGTGGCCACTTAAAGCTTTTGTTTATGCTAAGAATAAAAATTTAGGCAAAGATTATTTTGATATTGTTGGTATGCAAGTGGAAGTAGCTCTTGAGGATATTAAGCCAGGTAGTATTGGGCAGGTTTACTGGTCTGGTACAATTATGAATGCTCAACTTAGTAGTAAAGAAAAGGTTGCACGAGTAGGAGATAAGCTTTATGTATTAGAAGCCAAGGGCAACATACTCATTTGTAGTCATAATACTAAGTCTAATTTAAAATAATCCAATAACTTGGCGTGTTATTACTTCCTATAGGCCTCTCTCTATCGCCCCTTGCTGATGAATTACCTATAGTAGGAAAAATAAATACAATTTTTATAAAAAACCTCTTGATCCTATAGTTACTATATACCTTATCTTCTAAAATAAGGAGGAAAAATAATGACTCATTGGTACGTTAAGACTTTAAGCAAATTAACTGGTGTATCGGTGCAAACGCTGCATCATTATGACCGTATTGACTTGTTAAAGCCTAGCTTGCGTCTATCCAATGGTTATCGTGTGTACTCCGAAAAGGATTTATTGCAATTACAACAGATTATTGCTTTGAAGTTTTTTGGCTTTGAACTTTTGAAAATTAAGGCATTGCTAACAAGTAATGCGGGAGCATTTGAGCATTTTTCTGTTCAAGCCCAATTTTTAGAGCAAAAAGGCAATAGTTTGCTTGATGCAAGCAAAGCGCTTAAAAGCATTATTTCTAACGTAGGTGACGATAAATCAATTCCTTGGGAAACCATTATTAAACTAATTGAGGTATATCGTATGACACAACAACTTGAACATTCCTGGGTTAAAGAAATATTTACTCCAGAAGAATTAAAACAATATGCAGCCTTTGAAATTGAGTGGAAAACTAATTCTACACCAGAGAAGAAAGCAGAATTCGAAAAAAATTGGGCTAATTTAGTATCTGAAATTAGCAACAATCTTGATAATGATCCCAAATCAGCAATCGGTATTGATATCGGAGAAAAGTGTATGTTATGGGTTAATCAAGTGTATGGCAAAAAATACGCTCATTTACGCACCAAAAAATTCGAAAAAGGTTTTGGTGAAGGAAGAGGTCTTAAAGAGGTGGGCTTAACACCCGAAATTGTATCTTGGATGGACAAGGCAATGGATGCTTATTGGAGAGGGCGCATTTATGGGATTTTGAATAAAGTAGGATCTGGAGTTTCTGATGAGGCAATTTTCAAACTATGGAATGAAGTTCTTGATGATATGTATGGAGAAGATAATGCACGTAAAAAAGAAATTTATGACCTCGCATTAGCTGATGAAAAAGTTAGTGAAAAAGCAAAAGAATGGCTAAGGACATTAAGAGATTTAGTGATTATTAATAACCACCTATTGTAGAAAGATTATTTTTTTGTTATTCCAGCGGAGGCGAGAATCAGGTTTTTTAGTGGTTTTTCCCTAAATTCCTGATTCCGCATGGGAATGACATTAATTAGTCCCTCCGTCAAAACTCTCCCCGCCTGAATTAACAAGGGGTTTCATGTCATAAACAGCTTACAAAATCCATAAGAAAATGGTATAATTACCGCATAAAGCTTACGGATTTTAAAATTATGCCTATAGAAAATATTACTTTTCTCCAAAAACAAGAAAGGTTATTTGAAGAGAAATTATCTACAAAACTAAATCCTAAAAACAAGTTATATAAACTAAGGGATTTAGTAAATTGGTCTGAACTTGAAGCCAGAGCATTGCCTAACATTGAAATCAAGCAATTTGGTAGAAATAAGAAAGATCATAGAGTAATGCTAGCACTATCAATGCTTCAAGCTATGTACAACGGTTCTGATTCGTTTACGGAGGAAGAGCTAAAGGAAAATATTTATTGGCAATATTTTTGTGGTTATGAATATTTGCAGCAAGATCTTGATGTGTCTGAAG
>NZ_JARJFB010000086.1:0-8190 GCF_034554655.1 Candidatus Megaera venefica | reverse complement strand
CTAGCCACTTAAATCCTTCTATTTGGTAAGGTCTTAGTTCTGCTTGGAGGTTATGAGGGATTTTAGGATCATAGTTGAATATCGAATAGGTGAGAAGATGGTAGGCTTCTACAAAAATAGTAAGTTATTTGGCAAAATTGAAAATGGAGTTATTTATTTGCTCAATTCTCTTGGGCAACTAAAAAAACTCGGTACTAATGTAGTACTAAAAGAAAGCATCTTTATACTGCGAGCTCAAATAGCGTATAATGCTGTATAGATATTTAGAAAGTTAGAGATGTTCGTATCTAAAACCATTAAAATAGTTATCCAAGATTTTAACGTTTATAGGGATAACCTGAAAATACTATTTTTTTTGCGAGCATAAGACTACTCGCCCCTTATATCTGCAACTAGACTAACACAATAGTGGCCGTTTCTACTATAAAGAATAGGGTCTATTTGTTAAAATATTTACTTCAGCGACTTACCCTTTCCTGTTTCTCTTGGAATATGGCCAAAAGCAATAATCGGCTTAATTTCATGTATACTTGCAGGTACTCCAATTGTCACTATATTATGTCCATATTTTTTATTAACTAGATCTACCACTTTTGATAAATGCTCTTGCTTTTTTTGGTTATGAAAATCACCGAAACTTAATTGTGCGGACTTTTTTTGTAAACCGTGTAGGCTAACACTGATTTTTCTAATATTTTTTAGATTGTTTATTTTGATAAGATTATCCCAGCTTTTAAGCACTATTTTTAGTAATTTATTATTGTCACATGACAATTCTGTTTTGATTCGATCTTTAATTGATCTCCGAGGCATCGTCTCTAGGGTGAGTAAAATACTATTAGTATATAAAACTTGAGATCTAAGTCTATTTGCCGCTTTTAATATTAAGGTAACTAAAATATTTCTAGCAATGTCTACCCCCCTTGATTCTGGAGCTAAAACCTGACTATGCCCTATGCTACTATTTTTTGTTTCCTCAAGAGGTAAATCAGCTCCTCGGATCAAATGCCACACCTTTTCGCCCCATACATTCCCCCATGTTGTTTTTAATTTGATCGCATTTAATTTACAAAGTTCTTCTATGGACGATATACCGCTTTTTAATATTCGCTCTTTGGTCTTTGCTCCTATGCCGGGCAAGGCATTTAGTTTTAATTTGTATAGTGCTTCTGGTAGTTCATCTGGCCTGATTATTACTAGTCCGTCAGGTTTTTGCATATTTGATGCTATTTTAGCCAAATATCTATTAGAAGCTATACCGATAGAGCAAGTAATATAGTCGCCGACATTGTTTTGTATTGTTTTTTTGAGTATACGAGCAATAGCCATAGCCTCTTGTGGCAGACAATACTTACCCGTTAGGCGACAAGCTCCCTCGTCTATCGAGAATATATGATCTACTTTTAAGTACAGGTCTATTTCCTGAAATATTTTATCGTGATATTCAACATAAACTTTATGCCTTGCTTCTAAACAAATGAGTTCAGGGCATAATTTTTTTGCTTCATATATTTTTGTACCAGTCTTGATACCGAGTAGCTTGGCCTCATGACTTGCCGCTATTGCACAAGTGCTATCTGATAATAACGGCACTACGACCACGGGTTTATATCTTAAATCAGGATTGAGCTGCTGTTCTATGGTGACGAAGTAACTATTAATATCTATGTATAGCCAGTTTAGTTTATTTTCTATGCAGAATGCCATTTGGTTATTAAAACTTTGAATTTTCTTTCCTTGTTATGGAATGTACGCTAATTATAATAGACGTTATTGTAAAATTTAGGTTTATTATTAATAAGATGCAATTTCAAGACGGTGTGTGTAGATGCAATTGGATTAAGGATGATTCTGATTACCTAAAGTATCACGATGAAGAATGGGGTGTGCCTCAATATGATGATCAAAAGTTATTTGAGTTGCTGGTATTGGAATCGGCAGAAGCCGGGTTAAATTGGCTCATGATTCTAAAGAAAAGAGCAAATTACAGATTAGCCTATGACAATTTTGACCCTAATAAAGTTGCAGAATTTAATGAAAAAAAGGCATTGGAGCTTTTGAATAACAAAGGAATAATCAGAAGTAGACTAAAAATCAAATCCTCGATACAAAACGCCCAAAGATTCCTAGAGATACAAAAACAATATGGTTCTTTCAGTAATTATATTTGGCAGTATGTTGACCATAAGCCGATCCTGAATAACTGGCTTAGATCAGATGATGTGCCCAGTGAAACAGCATTGTTACTAGCTATTTGCAAAGATATGAAGAAAAGAGGTTTTACATTTATCGGCTCAAGAATTATATACGCATTTATGCAGGCTATCGGCATGGTTAACGATCACCCTGGATATTGTTTTAAATATCATAAAAACCAAAATGGTTCTAATGCATAATTTAACCAGTGAGCGAACTAATCTATACCCAAAATAATTCCGCTCAAAATAAATACGCAGAGCTAAATTTATTGGACTTTGGACAAAATTTTATTACAAGAAAAACAATAATTTCGTTTTACCAATTCAGCTTGGGAGCATTTGCAGTTTATTCGAATTGTATTCTTTTGAGGTTAAAAAATTTAGTATCCTTTTTCAAACGCCAAATAAATACCCTATGAGTAATTTGTCTTTTACAAGGGTATTACAATTAAATGCTCTGTCAATAGAGTTGTTTGTAAAGCCTTGGATTGCAAGGCATTGATAGTACTTTTAACTAGGATTTAACTGTTAAAAATATTAATTCCGATGTTAATATCTGGATAAAAATAGAAATTACTTTTGATAAATTTGTCCAAAGTCCAATAAATTTATCTATCCCAGAAACAAGCCTACAGGGATATTACAGTAAATTTTCCTTCGGATCGCCCTGCTTACTAAGAATACTCGAAGCAAGCTTCGGGGAATTAAACCCGAGAGAGATTAAAAATGTTTTTGGTAAAATTTTTGAAATTCCTGTACTCTCATACAATATTTTTAATAAACTAGAAAATTACGTTTGTATAAATTATCGAGCACAGGTATAAATTTTATTATCAAAAGTATTACTATGATTAATATACAAATTGCTCATGAACATCAAATCAACCCTAAAACAATATCACGAATTACCTTACTTGGAAAAACGAGTATTACAGCTTAAGGCACTAAGTAGAGCTAACCTTTCTAAGACTGATTTTCTTAGAGTACTTAATGACAGTGATCTAAAAACCTTTTTGGGCAAACAGTTTAATAACAATATCTTAACGCCTATTTTTCAAAATTTAACCAATAAAAAGCTGCTACACTCAAACAATCAGGTAACGACTAATGTTCTACACCAGATAACACTTGATGCTGTTAACGGAGAATATTCGGTTGTGAACACTGAATCTTTACTTAAGATCGCGCATAACAATTCATCTTCTGTAGATAAGTTAAGATTAGCTATTTATTTAAATAAACCCGTATTACTGCATGAGGCCATAAGAGATACGCAGAGTGATATTTTTGTATACAACATTATCCAAAGACTTGCACAAGATTTTAATAGTACCATTTTTACCGATGAGATGTTGAAGGGCTTAGCTCCAGAGATTAGATATTGGTTAATTATAACTAGAATCTATTGCATTTTACAATCTAACCACAACGTTAAAATTAATGAAATTACAATAATTAAAGAATGGGTTGATAATGAATTGATCCGTTTCCCTATTACTAGCAATGTTGTACTGGATATTTTATTAGATTTTTTCTTTTTACGAGGGGATTTAGATAAAATTGCTTATCTGGCTGAAAGGACTAGAAATAACCCAATGAAAAATCAGGCCATACTGGGCGTAATGAAGTTTTTACGAGATGATCAATCGCAAGCCTTGGCGCATTTTGACGCTGCATTAAAAACAACGAAAGAACTAAGCAAAAAACGTAACGTTTGTTTATCGGGGATTTACGGAATTTGTCATATTCTCTCTTTGCTAAAAGCAAATCAACCTGACAATCATAGTAAAATACAGGATTTATTAAAGCATTATATATCGCTAAGCACCCTTTATACCAAAGAATTAGAGCGATCTCGTTATCGCGGTGATATTCCAGAAATTCCGCAATATTTTACTCAACACCATGATTCTTCATACCGCTTATTAATGTTGTTGGTAGATTTTTTGCGCTCTGGTATCGATGCTAAAAAAATCAGTGAGCAGATATTATTCATTACCAATAGTACTCATAAAGTGCTGGACAACGTATTAGACGGTTTTATCCTATTTCTTGTTTTGTATTGGACAAAATCCAAAGCGATTGATATCCAAAAATATGCATCAGAATTACATGCAATGTATAATGAAGTCCTACCTGCGTTAATCTCAGTACTACCAGAGCAACTAGATACAGCTACTACTACAGAAAACAACAAATTAGATGTTGCAAGCCTACAAGCTTATACTATCGATTTTACAGGAATAGTTAAGAGTAAGGATGAATGGGAAAGAGTCCTTGATAATCTAAATAATTATTTTAATAAAAACGAAGTGACTAAATCTTATGACAAGAGATTAGTATGGATGCTATATCCTAATAAGTACCGAGAAATGATTGTGCCAGTAGAGCAAAAGAGGACGAGTAATGCCAGTAGTACTTGGAATAAAGGTCGCCCCGCTTCGTTAAAAAGATTATACGAAACCCAACATAATTTAGATTATTTAACTGAATATGATAAAGCGGTTCTTAGTTGCGCAAAATCAGATTATAGCCATTACAGTAATTTCTATATTGATTCTGACAAAGCTTTGTTGGCACTAATAAACAATCCGTTGGTATTTGACGGTGATACGGGCGCGCATATTGAATTAACTAAAACCACCCCTGAATTGATATTTAAAGAAGTAAAAGGTAATTTTTTTGTAAAATTATCAGAATCCGCTAATATGCAGCAACCTACCGTCAAGCTAAAAAAGGAAAGTGATAACAAATATCAGGTAGTTGAGATTTCTCAGTCTACTTTAGACATAGTTAAGATACTCGGTAACAATGGCATAAAAGTACCGAAAGTTGCTAGAAACAAGGTATTATCCCTACTTCAGCAAGCGGCTGCTAATATTAGTATTAGAACCGAGTTTGATAGTACCGAAGGTTTAGAAAGCGAACCTGGGGATGCTAATTTAATCATGCAGCTTACTTTTATTGATGAAATTTTAAAAGCTAGACTTTTTGTCAGACCCTTCAGTGGTAAAGGTTCATATTACAAACCTGGCAAAGGTAATAGCAGCATTGTCGCGCAAATCGATAATAGCTACAAAAGCGTTAGTAGAGATTTGCGTCTTGAGCGAGATAACGTTAGTCATTTGCTACAGACTTGTCCAATTCTACAGGAACAGGATTGCATAGATTATGAGTGGCAAATAGCAGAGCTAGAAACCGCCCTAGAAATATTACAGCAACTCAATAATTATAAGCATAATAAATCTCTAACTATTGAATGGCCGAAAGGGCAATCTTTATTTGTTGATCGAGAAATCTCTTTTACTGATTTGAAATTAAATATCACTGGTAATAATCAATGGTTTAATTTTGACGGTAGTATTACGATAGATGATACCCAAGTGATGGAAATGCGTATTTTTTTACAAAATTTGGAACAGGCAAAAGGTAGATTTATTGAATTAAGCGACAAAAGATTTATTGCCTTGACCGCATCTTTTGCCAAAAGAATGCAGGAATTGAAGAAAGCCGCCAGAATTGATGAAAAGGGGCAATGGTGTTATTTAGTGGGCATAGTCGCGCCACTTGGTGGTGTGTATATACTATTTTAATAGTATGCCTTATATTGATAAATCTTGGCTATTGCGATTCTATTATCAAATTTTTGGACTCAGATTTATTAACATTCAGATTCGCAACAGTATCTTTTTCAATATATAAATTAATTAAATCAGCGGTTTTATTAATTGTATTTTTTCGGATTGCGCGATTTTTAGATGAGGTTGCAGAACGCAATATAAATAAAATATCTCAAATAAAAACTGTTAATAAAGCAATATTGACCAAAATATTTCAGCTTTTTATATATTTTACAATACTGATTATTGTTCTTGATTTACACGGAATAGATTTATCGGCATTCGCATTCCTAGGTGGTGCAGTGGGTATCGGGGTAGGATTTGGTTTACAAAAAATTACTTCTAATTTTTTAAGCGGCATGATTTTATTATTTGAGCAATCTATAAAAGAAGGAGATTTAATCGAACTCGGCACTGGCGTATCTGGTTTGGTAAAGCATACAGGAGCTAGATACACTCTAGTTGAGACGTTTAATGGACAAGAAATCATGATTCCTAATGATGAGTTTATTACTAACAGAGTAACAAATTGGACATATTCTAATAAGCGTGGGCGCATTGAGATTAAAATTGGAATTTCTTATGATTCAGATATAGAAAAGGCTCGTGAACTAATGATTCTAGCTGCCACTGAGCATAAGAATAGCTCTAAGTATATATTACCAAAATGCCATCTAGTTGAATTTGCCGACAGTGCAATAGAATTGCTACTATTCTTTTGGCTAGAAAATATTATGGACGGAAGTACTGAAACCAAGAGCGATGTAATGCGCGCCATATGGCGTAGTTTTAAAAAAAACAACATTATCATGCCGTTTCCTCAATATGATATACACATCAAAAAGTAAGAGCTTGTTGTTAGTTAAGCGTTGTAAATAATAACCTGCTATTCTTTGGGTGTAATTTGATAATTTTATTCACCATAAAAATAATCTCTGCCAATATTAATCAGAGCTAAATCTTTACTGTATAATGACGTCCTAAGCACAAATCCCCGCCGATAAACCGCAATACTCTACAAGCCTTTACAATAAAGGTTTTAGACTATTTTTGTGGTATTAATTAAACCATTGCAAAGCTCGCGTTTTTTATTCGTTTAAACCTCATCTTTCAAATTTCTTTTATTCACATAAGTATTGAGTGAAATATGATTCTTGTAACCAAAGAATTTTGCTATTTTTCTTATCGAGAGTCCGAGATTTAAGAGTTCAATAATTTTGCTAGCATCCTTATCAAACTTACTTTTTTGTACAGTACCAACTGGCTTACCTAACACCTGTCCTTGAGACTTCTTGAGTGCGAGAGCATCTTTGGTGCGTTGGCTTATTAGATCACGTTCAAGATCTGAAAACAATGCAAACAAGGTAATTGTCACTTTGGAATTCATATCATGCTTGCTGATATCAAGGTTCTGTTTAAGAATTACTACCCTGATACTCCTTGCCACTAGTTCATTAACCAGTTCTATAACTTCAGGTGTACTTCTACCAAGTCTACTGAGTTCCGTTACAATCAACATGTCAGTACTAGAGAGTTTTTCTAAAACTTCTTCTATTCGCCTCTGTTTTGGAGTCTTTCTAGAAGACATTTGAATCTCAACAAACTCGTTGATCTTGAGATTATTTTTTTGTGCATATTCCAATATGGCAAGCTTTTGATTATTTAACTCTTGTTTATCTGTTGAGGTGCGAATATAAGCTATAATTTTAGTCATTTTAGAGCCTGTTAAGTTTTAACTCTAGTTTTGCAGGAAAACTATACATAGTATATATACTATGTAACATATAAGATACCTACAAAACAGCAATATCTTAACGGCCGTTTTATACTATACAAAAAGTTATAATGTGACTCTATCTCATAATTTAGTTCGTTGTCAGTTTACCCTAGATATCCAGTAAAACTCATGTAAGGTATATTCATAATAAAATAGTAGCATAAGCATTAATGCAAAGTTTTCTTTTTTAATTCAAAGTTTAAAGTTTCAAGCATCTCCTGATGTGTGGGAGCTACCTCTTTTCTGAAGTTCAGTAATTTTTGTGATGGTTTTTCTTCGAGTGTTAAATAAGTAGCAGGGATGTTAACGTAATAATTCTTCTCGGTAGTCACTTGCAAAGTCTTCTGGTTCTTTTTAGTTACTACTCCTTGTATTCTTATTCCGCTTGAATCGACAAAAGAAACTATATCGCCTATCTTAAAATTAATAGCTGCTCTTTTAAAATCTACATCTTGATAAGTTTTAATAAGAGACACGGTTGCCTGATTTAAAATCATCAGTTCTTGTTTGGTTAAATTATTTATTAATTTTAGAACTTTTGACAATTTTGTATTCATGTTGTTTATTACTAATCATCACTTTTTCTTACACCGAC
>NZ_JARJFB010000085.1:0-8306 GCF_034554655.1 Candidatus Megaera venefica | reverse complement strand
AAAAAATGAATGTGCGGTGATTTATTTTTGAAATTCTTGAAATTATATCAAAAATTTAGAGTTTTGACGGAGAGACTATATAAAGGAAGTTTTAGGAAAAGCGAAGACGAGCACCGCATCGTACTTTTTGTACGTGAGGAGCAAGGCTAGCTTTGACACCAAAATTACCAGTAGAAATTATGCAAGAGATCTCTATTCTGTCAGCATTAAATCTTCTCCATCTTCTTCATCTTCCTCTGAAGAGCCTTCAGCAATCAAAGAAGCGGAAACTACCATCTCATCTTTTTCAGTTTTAAACAATATAACACCACTTGTACTCCTTCCAGTAACACGAACGCTATCAAGCTTACATCTGATTAATTTACCGTTATTAGTAATAAGCATAAGCTCATCTTTCATATTAGCCGGCATCGAAGCAACAACTTTACCGGTTTTATCTGATAAAACCATGTTTACAATTCCACTTCCGCCACGATTAGTAATTCTATAATAATAAGCTGATGTCCTTTTACCAAAACCGTTCTCAGCAACTGTAAGTATAAACTCTTCAGATTCTGCCATCTCAATAATCTGCTCTTTTGAAAGCTCTAGCCCGAAATCAGCTGAATTAAATTCGTGATCACCCAAAGAGATAGCTACACGCTTTTCAAACGGTATAGAAAGGAAAGCTTCGCGCTCTTCTATCGTTGACTTAGTCCCACGCAAGATTGTCATTGATATTACTTTATCCATTGCAGCCAATCTCATAGCACGCACGCCGTCAGACGTCCTACTCTTAAATACTCTGACTGCATTTACAGGAAAACGTATTGCTTTACCCAGTCTACTCGCAAGCAACACATGGTCATCTTCATTACACGCTTTGACATTAATAAGGCTATCATCTTCATCCATTCTGATAGCAATTTTGCCATTTGATTGTATCTTTTTAAAATCAGACAGATCATTCCTGCGAATGTTCCCTTTTGCCGTTGCAAACATGATATGCATATTATCCCATTCTTCCTGATTTTCAGGCATAGGCATAACATTAGTGATCGTTTCTTTATCTTGCAGAGGAAGAATATTAACTATCGGACGACCCTTACTTTGAGGATTGCCTAAAGGTAATTTATAAAGCTTTAGACTGTATACCTGTCCACGATCCGTGAAAAATAATAATGGCGTATGAGTGTTGCCAATAAATAGCTGCGTTGTAATATCCTCATCGCGCATTGATAAGCCAGATCTTCCTTTACCACCACGTTTTTGAGCTCGGTAGGTCGCAAGAGGTACACGCTTAATATAGCCACTGAGCGTTACCGTTACTACCATATCTTCTTTCTGGATCAAATCTTCGATATCTTGGTCAAAAGACCCTTCAATAATATCAGTTTTTCTTGGCGTTGAGAATTCATCTTTTACTCTGATTAATTCAGATTTAAGGATTGCAAGAAGCTTACTTCTAGTACTTAATATATCTACATACTCAGTAATTTCTCTTGTTAAATCACCAAGATCGTTTTCAATCTTATCTTTCTCCATTGCAGTCAAACGTTGCAATCTCATTTCTAGAATTGCTTTAGCTTGAATTTCGGAGAGATGAATAGTGCTATTATCTTTGATGTTAGCCTTATCATCAACCAGCTTAATCAGATTTATTATCGATGCACAATCCCAGGCTTTTTCCATCAAAAGATCTTTTGCCACAGAAGGATTTGAAGCTCCTCGAATGATTTTTATCACTTCGTCAATGTTACTAACCGCGATTCTAACACCTAAAAGTATGTGAGCTTTATCACGCGCCTTATTAAGTAGATATATAGTTCTTCTAGTAATTACTATTTCTCTAAAACGAACAAATGCACCAATAACTTCCTTCAAGTTCATAACTTTCGGCATTCCTTCGTCTAGGGCTAACATTATTACCCCGAAACTGGTTTGAAGCTGAGTGTAAGAATAAAGCTGATTTAAAACCACTTCTGCTACTGCATCTCTCTTTACCTCAACTACAACTCTAACCCCATCTTTATTCGATTCATCTCGAAGATCACTAATGCCCTCAATTTTCTTTTCTCTTACTAAGTCAGCAATTCTTTCAACTAGTTTTGCTTTATTTACCATGTACGGCATTTCTTTTACAATAATCGCTTCCCGCCCATTATTGTTTTCAATTTCACACTTACCGCGAAATAAAATACTTCCACGACCAGTCAAATATGCAGATTGAATGCCTGAGCTACCCAAGATTGTTCCTCCAGTTGGAAAATCCGGTCCTTTTATATAAGAAATTAGTTCTGTAAGTTCTATATCGTTATTATCAACATAAGCACAAGCTGCATCTATAACTTCTCCAAGATTATGCGGCGGAATATTGGTTGCCATCCCAACAGCAATACCACCAGTCCCATTTACCAAAAGATTTGGGAACATAGCTGGCAAGACAGCTGGCTCATTTTCTGAACCGTCATAATTGGGAGAGAAGTCTACAGTTTCTTTGTCAATATCCTCTAAAAGAGTATGGGCAATTTTAGTAAGGCGTGATTCCGTATACCTCATCGCCGCCGCAGAGTCTCCATCCATTGAGCCAAAGTTACCCTGACCATCTACTAACGGAACTCTTAAAGAAAAATCTTGTGCCATCCTAACGAGCGAATCATAAACAGCCCCATCACCATGTGGATGGTACTTACCTATTACATCACCGACAATTCTGGCTGATTTTCTGTGTGGCTTCGAACTGTGGTAACCGCCTTCATACATCGAAAATAAAATGCGTCGATGAACTGGTTTTAAACCATCACGAACATCAGGAATTGCACGACTTACAATCACGCTCATCGCATAGTCCATGTAAGAACTTTTCATCTCGTCTTCAATGCTTATAGGCAGCATGTTTTTTAGTTCAGATTCACTCACTACATATGCTCATATTTAATGATTATTTTAACTTAGAGAGAATAGAAGATTTTACAAATTTTTGCAAGGAGATATAGACCTAATTATCTTAATTTACAACATTTCCCAGCACAGAATACTAAGCAACGAGCCACCTATTTTTAAAATAAGTTGAGCACAAGCAAGATTCGTAAAATTCGTGGTCTCATTTAAACTGAGGTTTGGCATTAGATACCTCTAAGACTTTAAAAAGTTCTCCCATAGCATCTTTTGAAATAAGACGCAAAACCTGCCTATCAAGAATGTCATACTCATCCTGCACCAAGCTTTTTTTGAGCTCACTTAACCTCACTCCAATACCGTATGATAGTAAAAAATTCCTTTGTACAAAATTTCTAAAATCATTAATTCCACGCTCCCTTGAAGCTTTCTTCAAGGCATCAAAATCGACATGAGCCGTTAAGTCAGCCTCTCCCAACGTATCTATTATTGGCCAGTATTGATGGTTTTTAATAGCTTGAAGAGTTGAGTTATATTGGTTTCTACTTCTTTCTAGAGTTTTAATGTCATAACCATAATCAATAATTAAAGCAGCACCAGAATATTTATAGATGCGATCACTCAAATTCCTAATTATTTCAAGAGATTCTATTGACTCTTCTATAATTGCTCCGTCATTAGCATTTACATGATCAAATTGCAGTTGATTTTGCAAAGCCTTATGTATTTCAATTTTGCTATATTTAATTTGTCCATCTATAGGATCAACAACCAAAATTGATTCAAACCATCTATCCTGAATTTTTACAAATTGTTTTATCGGTAAGGCATCAAAAAATTCATTGGCAATTATTATTAGTGGCACTGCTGGAAGATCAGAAATATCTTCAATCCAGGTAATTTCTTTTTTATGCCTGGCGAGCTTTATTTTTTGCTTCTGGATAAATTTTTGATTAATTTCTAATAAGTGAACTTTAGCGGCCTTGGCAAAGGTCTTAGCTATTCTAGAAGAAGTACGCAACAAATCATCCATAAGGGTTCCTTGACCAGGCCCCAATTCTAACAAACAAAATTCATTCGGCTTTCCCAATTTTTGCCATTGCTCAATCGCCCATAAAGAAATGGTTTCTCCAAACAATTGTGATATCTCTGGAGATGTAATAAAGTCCCCATTGGCTCCAATATTTTCGGCAGAAATATAATAAGAATCTGGGTTAATCGACAGTACTTGCTTCATCATATCATCAATCTTGATGTGGCCGTTTTCTGCAATAATACTTCTTATTTTCGCGTCGATTGGCATTGATTTTTGCTAAAATAAATTAAAAGAATTCCAACAATAATCATGGGTAGACACAATAATTGTCCCATAGTAAAATAGTTTGCCAAATACCCTATTTTAAAATCTGGTTCTCTAAAAAATTCTACAACAATTCTAAAGCACGAATAAAATACTAAAAACACACCAGAGAGTAATCCCGGAAATTTTAAAGCACCAAACTTACCAGCAGCGTACCTTTGAATGAAAAACAATACAAAGCCTTCAAGGATTGCTTCATAAAGTTGACTGGGGTGCCTTGGAACACCATCACTTCCTGGAAAAATAAATGCCCATGGTACATCAGTAATGCGCCCATAAAGCTCAGCGTTAATAAAATTTGCTATTCTTCCTAAAAACAATCCAATTGGCGCAACAATCGAACAAAGATCCATTAATCCTAAAAAAGCGATTTTATATTTTTTACAAAATAAGAATGATGCAATTATAAGCCCACTTATTCCTCCATGGAACGACATTCCACCTTCATATGTTTTCAGAATCTGAATTGGATCGGAAAAATATTTTACAGGATCATAAAACAGAACGTAGCCTAAACGACCACCAATAATGATGCCAATAATTGCCCATGAGACAAAATCGTCTACGTTCTTTTTACTTATATCAAGAGAATTTGTTTCGATAAGTTTCAAAGCATAGTACCACCCTAAAAGGATGCTTACCACATAAGAAAGAGAGTACCATGAAATTGCAAGGGGTCCAAATGCTATAATTACAGGGTCAATATTAGGAAAATCTAGCATAAATATTCTTTTAAGCGGCTTCAATAACCTTTGGTTTAATTCCTAATTCCTCAAACACACTTACAAGAGCATTTGTCAAATTAACAATCATCTCCTGTGTATGCCCTGGAGTTGGAGTAATTCTTAGCCTCTCAGTTCCTCTTGGTACTGTTGGAAAGTTAATATGCTGAACAAAAATATTATGTTTTTCTATCAACAGCTGCGAAGCCTTCCTAGCTAACTCAGGATCACCAATTATTATAGGAATTATATGACTTTGATTTTCAAGCACTTGAATTCCCGCCATTTTTAAAGATTTTTTTACTTTCGATATAACACTTTGGTGTCGCTCTCTCTCCGTGCTAGAATCCTTCAAATAACGTATACTTACTCTTGCAGCATCGGTAATTGCTGGCGGCAACGAGGTTGTAAAAATGAATCCACTTGCGGTAAGCCTAATTGCATCAATTAAAGAACTCTTGCCAGCAATATAACCCCCTATGACTCCATAAGCCTTAGCTAATGTCCCTTGAATGATATCTATTTTATCTTCAAAACCAAGCATATTAGCGATGCCAGCACCTCTATTTCCATATAAACCAACGCTGTGAACTTCGTCAATATAAGTCATAGCGTTATATTTTTTTGCCAACTCACAGATTTCACCAATAGGAGAAATTAAGCCATCCATCGAATATGCAGATTCAAAAACAATCATTTTTGGTTTGTTAATATCTACAGATTTTAACAATTGCTCAAGATGCACTAGATCTAAGTGCCGATATATATGCTTTTCTGCCCTGGAATTTCTTAGTCCTGCAATCATAGATGCATGATTAGACTCATCGGAGAAGTAAATTAAATCAGGCATTATCTTAGAGAGCGTCGTCAAACTTGCATCATTTGAAACATAACCAGATGTAAAGACTAACGCCTCTTCTTTGTGGTGTAAGTCAGCTATTTCCTGCTCTAACTCCACTATTGCACGGTTATTCCCACCAATATTTCTAGTGCCACCCGAACCAACACCATTATTCAAAATAGCTTGGGCTGCTGATTCTATAACCTTTGGATGCTGACTCATACCCAAATAGTCATTTATGCACCACATTACGACCTGTTTCTTAAGAGTTCCCCAGAAAGCCATTGGGAAATTTCCAGCTTCTCTTTGTAAGCCAACGAAATTCCTATATCTTCCTTCGGCTTTTATTTGCTCAACTTGTTTTTCAAAAGCTGCGTTATAATCAAACATTATTCCCTCTAGTAACAATGCTCATGACTATACATTAATTACTATTACTTGAGAACGAATTAATTATAAATTTCAATATTTTTATGAACAACTAATAATAAGACCATCATAGCCAAATACTTCTCCCAAATTTGATAGGCTTCGCCCCAGAATCTCACTTAACAAGTAAGTTATCCTGAATTTATATGGACTTGCGCATATTTTTGGTTCAGTAAGACATAGGCAAAGAGATGAAAGTTCAAACCCGCCATAACGTAGTAACGCTTTAGGGGGCGGGCCAGATGGCTTAATCACCTAAGAGATAACACGAATCTAAATGTGGCTCCAATGGTACCATTACTCTCAACTTTAATAGTACCTCCATGCGCTTCAATCGCCGACTTACATAAAGCCAAGCCAACACCGCGCCCTTCAGCTTTAGACTCTGTCTTTATACCCATCTTGAATGGCGTAAAAATATCAAACAACTCTGTCTTTGCTATACCTATGCCTTCGTCCATGATCTCAAACTCAACTATATCTTTATCCTTGCGCAATAAACTTACCTTAATCGTACCATTTTGGCTGTAGCTAATAGCATTAATCACTAAGTTATCTACCGTTTGACGAATATAGTTTGGATCTAATGCAATTAAAATATTAGGCTCAATACTCATCTGGAAATCAATCTTCTTGCCTTGCAAATAAACCTTACGACAGTTATTTACCCTATCTTCCACTAACTCACTCAAGTTTACAGTCTTCTTTTGTAGCTCAATTTTAGACGTAGACAACATCGAAAGATCAAGCATGTTCAATATCATTGTTGATAAACGATTTGAGTTCCTAACCACCTCATCCGAAAGCTCTTTTAACTGATCCTTATTGTATTTCTCAAGCCCTCCAGAAAGCATCTCCGCAAAGTTCATTACATTACCAACAGGCAAACGCAATTCATGATTAACATTGTTGAGAATCTTCTGCGCCGTACTCCCAAGTCGCTCGATCTCTAATGCTTGGTCCGCAACACGCTGAGAATAGTGAATAACTTTTTCATCAAGATCGTTAACCTCTGTCTCTAGCTTGTCAACCTTATGCTCAGTTGCTTCAACATATTCTTGTTTCGGCTTTAGGAATGCTATAAGTACGCTTACCACCAAAATCAACATATATATGATTTTGAATTGCAAGCTACCAAAATTTTCTTCTAAATACCCAACGCCAGCATAGTATTTAAAGAAATAAATACTACTTATAACCCCAACAATTATCAAAGCAAGAGCTGCCTGCCAACGTACTAGCATAGATAAAACCACAGCACTCAAAATAAACATCATAAGTGGAAATTGACTAAAATCACTCATGATAACAAATAAACCAACTACAAAAGTTAATGTATAAAATAATCCAAATATCCATAATACAGATATAAAAGTTTTTTTACGAAAAGTATTTGACCACAGGAATATAGTTAGGAAGAAAACAGCTATAACTGATGTAGAAAAATATAACCATTGAATAAGAGAATGATGTTGGACTTTTAGTTCACCAGAAATAGTGTAACTCATTGAGAAAATTGAAATTATAGAAAAAATTGCAAATAATACGTAAACGGATTCATTTTTGGGGCAATTGCCTTTACAAAAACCTAAAAAACTAAACGCATTAACTCGCCGAATAATCTCAATTATTTGGTTTTTACTGCTGTAGGCAAATTCAGGACTTTTTTTTTGTACCCAGCCACCAGGCTGTTTAAGGAGATAATGATACGAAAGCATTACAACCAAATTTACAATAAGACCTGGAATAACACTATCAACTTTAGTATCTAAAAACATCCAACCGAGCGATGCAAAGAAACCTGAAATCATACCAGCTAAAGCTGATTTTGAGGTGGTTCTAAATCCAAGTACTGCAAGCGTAAATGGTACAGTAACCACCGGCATATAAAAACTATAACCAAATATAAATAGCTTAAATAAATTATCGAATTTAAGAGCTAATAATAAAGCAAAGATTCCTATTCCTATTGACGAAATACGAGATACTATAAGCTCATTAGTCTCTCCGTCAAAACTCTAAATTTTTGATATAATTTCAAGAATTTCAAAAATAAATCACCGCACATTCATTTTTT
>NZ_JARJFB010000084.1:0-8352 GCF_034554655.1 Candidatus Megaera venefica | reverse complement strand
GAAGCGTCAATAAGTTGATCGATTTCATGCGGAGTTAAAAACTCACGTTCACGACGCTCAATATTTGCAATTTTTTTGGGTGGTTTTGTCATGAATTATAAGATCTTTCCCTAAAATGGATGTTTGTAGTTATCTTACTATACATCCTTATCTCACTGAATTCAATGAATAGAATGCCAATCTTTCCCTAAATAGGTCGTTCTAGGGAAAGTTGTTTTTGGTTTTAATTATGCATCTTGAGTGAATTTAACACAAAATAACAAGACTTTCCCTAATAAGTTCTTTTTCGGTAAAGTTTAGATTCTTGTCTCTTTGAAATCAAGGGCTGTAGTCGTTTTTTGCCATTGCTAATTTAATCTTTTATGGGAAAGTTTTTTGGTTGAATCACAAGTCTAGTGCTCTGCAAGCCTTATGGGATATAGAGTTTTCTCTTATGTTACATTTACGCAGGAATGTGGTTAATACCCTGTTATCGGCAACCGCGGTATAAAATGCATATTCATAATCGGATAGCCCAAGTTCTTTTGGTTGCTTATCTATATTCTGTATATTTTTTGCAAGTTTTATTAATTCTTCAATAACTTCTACGGCAGTTATAACTTTGCTGTGATATCGTTTAATAGAATCTTCAAGCATCTCCATCAGAGATTTGCTTTCAACGAGGTTCTTTTTCGTTCGCGCTTTTATCTCATCATTGAGCAGCTTTTTCATCGTTTCCAAGGCTACGTTCTTGTATTCCATTCCTTTTATTTCAAGCAAAAACTCTTCGGATAATATCGAGATATCAGGCTTCTTGATGCCTGCCGCATCGAATATATCTATAACTTGATTTGATACCAACGCTTCATCTATAACCTGACGAACAGCCGTTTCCGTTTCTTCGTCGGTTTTACCGGATCCCGTACTATCAAATTTTGCAAGACGAGCCTTTATAGCCTGAAAAAAAGCCACTTCATCTTTAGCATAAATTGCTTGTTCGTGTGGAATAGCAATAGCAAAAACCCGTGATAGCAGGGTTACTTCATTAATAAAACGTTTTTTTCCGTTCTCTAGTCCAAGAATATGATCCTCTGCAGCAAGAATAGTTGCAAGTTTAGACGCCGTGTCCGCAGTAAAATATTCTTCATAAGGGAAGCCGTGGAACATCGCGGAAATCACTTCCATTTTTTCTAGCATCATCGCTACTGCCTGCTCTTGCGCTATTGCCGGATCACCTTTTCCTCCACTATCAGAGTAAAAAGATAACGCTTTTCTAAGATCGGAGGCTATCCCCAAATAATCTACAACTAACCCTCCGGGTTTATCCTTATAGACTCGGTTCACGCGCGCAATTGCCTGCATTAAGTTATGCCCCTGCATTGGCTTATCAATATATAACGTATGCATTGACGGAGCATCAAATCCAGTCAGCCACATATCTATAACGATTACTAATTTCAATTCATTATCCTGATTTTTCATTCTTGCGGCAAGGGTGCGTCGCTGTTCTTTAGTCGTATGATGTTTTACCATTTCAAAGCCATCGCTTGACGCGGCAGTCATAACAACTTTTATTACGCCTTTATTTAAATCATTACTATGCCACTGAGGCTTTAACTTGATAATAGCATCATAAAGAGATACGGCTATACGGCGTGACATAGCAACAATCATAGCTTTGCCTTCAGAAACAGATTCTCTTTGATCAAAATGCCGAACTATGTCCTCTGCAATATTCTTTATACGTTTCTCACTGCCAATTAATGCTTCAAGCTGCGTCCATTTTGCTTTTTGCGGATCAGAGAGCTCCTCATTTAGCAACTTGCTATCTAGTTCCTCAACTAGTTTTCGCCCCTGGTCACTTAGGCTTATTTTTGCAAGGCGACTTTCATAAAAAATACGAACAGTTGCGCCGTCCTCTACTGCTTGAGCAATGTCGTAAATATCCACATAATTACCGAATACTGCAGGAGTATTTATATCTTTCCCCTCTATAGGCGTACCCGTAAAACCAAGATAAGTTGCATTCGGTAGAGCATCACGCATATATTTTGCAAAACCATAAACAACTTTTTTACCTACTATACGTCCGTCAGAATCTTTATCATCAATTGTTTTGGCACTAAATCCATATTGTGTGCGATGCGCTTCATCTGCAATTACTACTATATTACTGCGGTCAGAAAGCTGCTCATACACATTACCTTCATCAGGTTGGAATTTTTGGACGGTAGTAAAAACAACTCCGCCCGAAGTAACTTTTAACAATTCTTTTAGATGCCTTTTGTCTTCTGCTTGCACGGGGTCTTGTCTAAGTAATTGTCTAGACGATGCAAACGTATCAAATAACTGATCGTCTAGATCATTACGGTCTGTAATAACCAAAATCGTTGGGTTATTTAAAGCCCTGACAATCTTTCCCGCTGTAAATACCATAGAAAGTGATTTACCTGATCCTTGTGTATGCCATATCACCCCACCTTTTCGATTTCCTTCGCCGCTACTTGCGGTTACTACAGACTCCAAGGCTTTATTAACTGCGTAATATTGATGATAGGCAGCGAGCTTTTTAACGGTTTGTATTGTTGTAATACCAGTTTTAGCATCTTCTTTCTTAGATTTCTCAAATACTATAAAATTACGAATAAGATCAAGCAATGTAGCTTTATTCAACATGCCGTTAATCAGTATTTCTAATTGACTGACAAGATGAGATGCCCGTGTTTTGCCGTCAGCTGATTTCCAGGTCATAAAACGAGTTAATCCGCTAGATAGAGAACCAGCTTTAGCCTCTAAACCATCAGAAATAACCAATATTCCATTGTAGGTAAAGAGCGAAGGGATGGTTTGCTTATAGGTCTGTAGTTGTTTGTATGCCGAAGCTACGGTAGCATACTCATTCGTTGCATTCTTTAACTCTATAACCACAAGAGGAATGCCGTTTACAAAAAGAATAATATCCGGTCGTTTATTTTGGTTATTTTCAATAACGGTAAATTGATTAACGACGTTAAACTCATTATTTTCTGGGTTATTAAAATCAACCAGTTTTATGTAATCTCCTCGATCTTCACCATTTTTTCTTGTTGTAATGTTTACGCCTTCCGTCAACATTATATAAAACTCTTCGTTGCCCACAATAAGCTCCGGAGAATGTATACGTTTCACTTGACGGATAGCATCTTCTCTAGCCTCGGGCGATGTGTCAGGGTTAATACGATCAATTGCTGATTTTAATTTTTGCTCTAGTAGTACATCATCAAATCCTTTACGCAATGGATTGTCGCTGTCAGGTGCAATATCGGGAGCGTAAATGTGCTGATAACCTTGTTTTTCCAAGAGATTAATTGCAAGTTTTTCTATTTCCGGTTCGGTTATTGTCATGCAGCCGCCTCATATTTAACTCGTATGTTGCCACTAATTAGTTTGGGTAGGAGTGTGTCGCGTAGGGATTCTAGGGTTTTGATTTGTTTTTGGTTTGATAGTATTTTATTAAAGATAAGTGATACTTTATCTGAGAAATTCTCCAAAGTGATATCGTCTGGTTTATCTATATTCATTTTAGAGAAGCTGCTGGTATTTATATTTAATGTTGCAGTTCCTCCGCTACCCATAGCCTGAAGTAAGTCAAAAGAGTTTTTCATATAAAGAAATAAGTAATACCTATATATTTCTTTATATGGAATTATTGTGTTGATTTGTTGATTGGTTTGGCTCTCAGCAATAGTCATGGAAACTAAACCAACTGTAGCAATACAGCTGACACATATTGAAAAAGACGGTATTGTTTTATTACGTTGTGAGTTTTCCCCCTCTTCTGTTAGCGAGTCCGCTGTTTGAGTGATATAAATATTTCCATGCATATCAGGAATTTTGATAAAAGGCACATTACCATCAAAATATTCTGGCTTTTTCTTAGAAGGTGTTTTTCCACAAATTATATTAGCAAGTTGTGAAAGGCTAACTTCCTCCCAATCATCCTGCGCCTCCTCAATAAACCACTGACGAAAGAGAGTTTCCGCAATCGATTCCAGGGTTTTATTCTGACGGTGTAGTAGGTCTATTTTATCGTCTAGACTTGATAATACAGAAGCAATCGCCTTTTGCTCAGGGAGCGAGGGGAGGGTGATATTAGCTTCCTTTAAGCCAGAAATAGTAAGTGCTGGTTGAGTAGAGCCTATAGTTATACTGTTTAATGTATTTTTTCCGATAGGAGAAACAATCCAATAATATAAAAAATCACTTGTAGAATTACTTTTGATATTCTTTAGCCATGTTAAATTCCCATCTTTAAAATAGAATGTTTCTTTTTCTTGTACAATATAAGGTATACCAAGAGTTCCAACTGATGTTAGCAATATATCACCTTGAATAGGAACTCCAAATTTAGATTTTATTTCTTCATAACGTTCTTCAGAAATATATAAATCAGTTGATAATTTACCTTTATTATGTTTTTCAATAATTTCTTTTGAACGATAAAACGGCACCCCCTCGCCAACATATTCCTTATAAAAAATCCTTTTACTGGAGGTTATATCTGCTATCTCACCCAGCGTTGTCTCCCTCCAATCCCCATTATTCCGCAATATAAAATACTGCTCCTTTATATTCTCTTTAAAATCATTTGGGATAGTCTCCCAATTTAGGAGTTGGACTTCAAAAGGGATATCGCTTTCATCAAATGCTTCCTTAGCATCGGCAATTTCACTATCAGTCGCTCCGAACACAACGCAATCTAAGTCGGACGTATGCGTCGCTGTCCATTTTACCCGTGAACCATAAGCCCAAACCTGCTTATACGGCAAATGACGAGCAAAGATAGATTTTACTATCTTTAAATCCTTGAGTTCAACATCTATGGTGTCTAATTCTGCCATTTAACACCGCTTATTGTTTCGTATAGGCTTATCGCTTCTTTAATAAAGTCGGGAATAATTTCGAATGTACCGCCTGCCTTATCTCCGCAATAATCATGACTAGTATCACCTCTTTTTTTGTTAAATTCAATCCACAACTCAGCGTCACTAATTACGAGACTTGCGGCAGCTTTTCTAAAAATAGGATTAGGACTACTTGGAATATCAACAAGCCCCATTTCTTCTATTAAATATTTTTTAAGATGCTTCCAGCTTGTATCGAGACATATTTCAAAACGCTGAATGCATGATTCTTGAATAGATTCTTTATCTGACGGTAAAAGCTCTGTTCTGCTTTGAGCAGCTAAGTAATCATTATAACGTTCTTGCAGACGAGCTAAAGATTCTTTGAATTTATTGTAATTTATTTCGCTCACTACAACCTCATCAATTTATTGTTTGTTAACGTCACTAACTTTAACCTTCGCCAAATTCTCAATAATCTTTTGGTTTAGATCCGCTTCCTCTTTTAGCTGTTCTTGGAATTCTTTCTGCAAAGAGGTGAAGCGTTGAGTGAAGTCAAAGTCATCTTCTATATCCTCTAGTCCGACATATCTTCCCGGCGTTAGCACATAATCGAGCTTGGCAACTTCATCAATAGTAGCAGTTTTACAGAAGCCTTTCACATCATTATATCCATCATTTTCTGATTTCCATTTGTGGTAAGTGCCAGCAATATTGCTTATATCCGCATCGGATAGCTCCTTAGTACGACGATTAATTAAATGCCCGAGGTTGCGAGCGTCGATAAATAATATTTCATCTTTGCGATACGACTTGCCACGACGTAAAAACCAAAGTGACGCAGGAATTTGAGTATTAAGAAACAACTTTGCAGGCAAATTAACTATACAATCAATCAATCTTGCTTCTATTAATGCTTTGCGAATATCTCCTTCACCTGATGTTTTAGAGGTAAGCGCTCCCTTTGATAAAACAAAGCCAGCATGACCGTTTGGCGCAAGATGATATAAAAAATGCTGGATCCAGCCATAGTTAGCATTACCTGATGGTGGCTCTCCATATTTCCAACGGCCGTCACCTCGTAGTAACTCACCACTCCAGTCGCTAACATTGAATGGTGGGTTTGCAATGATGTAATCCGCTTTTAAATCTTTATGAGCATCATTAAGAAACGACCCTTCATTGTTCCATTTAACCTGACTGCTATCAATACCGCGGATAGCTAGATTCATTTTTGCTAAACGCCATGTAGTCTGATTGCTTTCCTGTCCGTAAATAGAAATATCGTTAACTCGTCCTTGATGTTCTTCTACAAATTTCTCAGACTGAACAAACATACCGCCAGAACCGCAACACGGATCAAACACACGCCCTTTGTACGGCTCTAACATTTCTACAAGCAATTGCACGACTGAGCGAGGCGTATAAAACTGACCGCCTTTTTTACCCTCGGCTAGTGCGAATTCACCGAGAAAATATTCAAATACATGCCCCAAGACGTCGGCACTACGAGCCTTAGTATTACCGATATCAATTTTACTAAACTCATCAATTAGCCTGCCAAGGCTTACGGGGTCAAGATTCCCCCTAGCAAATACCTTTGGTAGCACACCCTTAAGCGATGGGTTGTCTTTTTCGATAACATCCATCGCATCGTCGATATCCTTGCCTATTTCAGGTAGTTTTGCCCTAGAACGCATATAAGACCAACGTGCAGTAGGGGGAACAAAAAATACATTTTCAGCCTTATATTCATCGCGCTCTTCTGGATCTGCGCCTCGGTAATCACCTTCGCCTGTTTTAAGATTCTCATAAAGCTCCTCAAAACTATCTGAAATATATTTCAGAAATATAAGACCCAATACAACATGCTTATATTCTGCAGCGTCAATATTCTTGCGAAGCTTATCAGCTGCTTCCCATAATTTCTTTTCAATTGGCTCTAAACGTTCTTGCTCTATAGTTTTAATATTTTCTTTCATAAGCAATTATCTTGTTTTAGCATTTGCATTATTGTTTATTATACAGTGAATTAAATTAGTAAACGCAACATTTTGGTTTAAGTTAACAATTTTATAATTCTCACGATATCCCGCTAGTAATAAAAAACTAAGTACTTACTTTCGGTATATTAGTTAATTTAACCAAAAACAAAACATCGGCAATGCTGGCATTAAGATCAGGCTCTATAAAGCTTTCTTTCTCTAGCTTAAGGGTGCTTGTATCTATAATCTCTAGAACTTCTTGAGGCAAATGTGCCTGTAGTAACTCATAAGCTACAATTGGATTCTCTAAGCTTTTGCGAAATAACTGATCATGTTTTGGTTTTTCTGCGGTCATGATTTTATATTGTAATGTAAATTATAGTCTTATCACTTACTTCCATAAGTATTTCATGGTCAAAATTGTAGAAACTAAAATCAGCGTCAATATTTCAGCTAGAATTAGCGGCTCTGAGTTGATAATTATCCCATAAATCAGCCATAATATTACGCTAACAGCGTATATGACGTACATACCTGTTGATATATCCTTTACTGAACGAAATCTCCATATTTTAATTAGTTGCGGTAAAAAAGAAATAGCACTTAGTCCAGCCGCTAGAAACCCCAAAAGCTCCTGATAAGCCGTTATATATTCTACAAAGCATATCATTATTTAAGTACCTATTATTATATTAACTTAATATCAATCGCCGATATTTTGCCTTTATTAGATTCAATATTATAACTGATCTTCTGTCCATCCTGTAAATCACTAAGACCTATAGCTTCTAACGCCGAGATATGCAAAAAAACATCTTTCGATTTGTCACTAGGCTCTACAAAGCCATATCCCTTACTTGCGTTAAACCATTTTACCGTGCCTGTATTCATAATATTTCCTTTGTTTAGATAATTAAATTGATTGTTAGCAACATAAACCTCTTATAACTTTGGGTTCACAGCATCTTTAAGTTTTTGGCCAACCTTGAACTTTGGTTGATTGTAAGCAGCGATTTCCAAAGCCTCACCCGTGCGAGGATTACGACCAGCTCTTGCTGCTACTTTACTTACACTAAAATTCCCAAAACCGACTAATGATATTTCATTACCTTTCCCCATGGCATCAATTACTGAAGAGGTAAACATATCAATGGTTTTCTCGGCCTCTATTTGTGTGCATTGATGTTGCTGTGCTACATGCTTTACGAAATCTGCTTTATTCATTATTTTCTCCATTATTTATTAATTTGAGTTTTGTTATTTAAATGCTCAGTAACTATTTTCATTGCCGCAATATCAGTTTCTTGCTCCTTTTTTATAAGAGTATATTTACCGCCTGTTCTAGCTTCAATCCACTTCCCAAGTTCTGACAACGGCAGCTCTTTATCGGCGGAATACAGCCAATTCAGCAATATAGATTTATTGATAGTATCTTCTTTATCTATAGGTTTCATCGGCTTATTTTACTTCACTTGTTGTAGAATCGCCTAAACTATTGTTAGAAT
>NZ_JARJFB010000083.1:0-8587 GCF_034554655.1 Candidatus Megaera venefica | reverse complement strand
GCGTTTATCTATGTATAAGTTAAGAAGTCATATAGAAATCCTTGATGTTTCAGAATTTTATGAAGTTTTATACTCAACGAAAAAACTTCAAAACGTAGTATTTTCGTTGCAAGATCCAAGATATGATAAACTTGGCTTAAGATCATTAATAAAAACTGAAAATATCACTAAGTTACAAAATAAGAGTAACGATTTGTATCTTAAAGATAAATATAATTTTGCTATTGTGGATGGTAATTTAGATTTGGTAGTAGAAAAGTCAATTCCAATTGAGTTTGGCGCTGAAGAATTAAATGCAATTGACTATAAAAAAGGATGTTATGTAGGCCAGGAAGTCATTTCAAGAGCAAAATACCAAGGAGTAGTTAGAAAAAAAATATTTAAGCTACAATGTGGCACGAATTTTGCCCCTGTAAACCAAGGTGATGAGGTAACTTTTGATGCAGTTAAAGTGGGTAAGTTGTGTTCATTTTATGAAAATCTTGCCATCGGACTCCTTTGGGAAGAAAAGTATTTGGGGCTTGCGGAAAAAAAAGTTATGATTAATAATTGTATCTGGGATATTGTCTTACCACCTTGGAGATGAGAAGGGTATTCATATATAGATATAAAAGTGTGTTTAAGTAAATAGCTTTTAAGTTGCCATGGCTGGTTGAGTATGGGGGTGGTCAGTATAACAAAAGTCCGCTTGAACTTGAGTCCTGGTGACTTTTGGTCGCATGTAAGTCTGGAAACTCTTCAGTCATAACGAGCTTTTGATTTGAATGGACCTATTTGCATAATCAGGACGCGAATGCGTGAAAAATTGCATCTGTAGAATTAATTTCAGGGATATGATGACCACATACCTTCAAATTAAAATTTTTATAGATGATGATTTGAGAGGAAAGCGCCCGGAGCCTATATTTATTAGGTGAGGACGCGAATGCGTGAAAAATCGCAACTGTAGAATTAATTTCAGGGATGGTATGAGACTTTTAATTATCGGTGATATTAATAGTGAAATTAAAACAGCTATTGATATTGCAAGATCCAAAAACGCAAAAGTCGTGATGGTAGAGTCTTGTAGTCAAGGTGTAGATTTTTTGTGCCAAGGGAAGGGTGCTGATCTAGTTTTGGTTGATGTTCAATTTGATATAAAATCACTGGTAATTGCTATGCAAAATGAAAAGATATCGACACCAGTAATAGCATATGGAGTTCAATGTTCTCCAAAGGATGCTGTTTTAGCTATTAAATCTGGAGCTAGGGAGTTCTTACCTTTACCTCCGGATGAAAGACTAATAGCAGCAATTTTTGCCGCTCTTTCCGATGATTCCGTCAGTATTATCGGAAAGTCACAGCCTATGCTTGATTCAATTGCCTTAGCCGATAAAATAGCTGCTTCAGATGCAAATGTTTTAATCACTGGACAGTCCGGAACTGGTAAAGAAGTATTTTCAAGTTATATTCATAGTAAAAGCAAGCGAAAAGATAAGCTATTTGTGGCTGTAAATTGTGCTGCTATTCCTGAAAATTTACTTGAATCAGAGCTATTTGGCCATGAAAAAGGAGCTTTTACGGGTGCAGTTAGTAGAAGGATTGGTAAATTTGAAGAATCATCCGGTGGCACTCTATTACTTGATGAAATTAGTGAAATGGATACTAGGCTTCAGGCAAAATTGCTTAGGGCAATTCAAGAAAGAGAAATAGATAGGGTTGGCGGCAATTCACCTGTAAAAGTAGACTTAAGAATTATCGCTACTTCTAATAGAGATTTACAAAAAGAAATAGAGAAAGGTAACTTTAGAGAAGACCTTTATTTTAGGCTAAATATCATTAATATAAGATTACCTTCTTTGCAAGAAAGGGGGCAAGATATTGAACTCTTGGCAAACTATTTTATAAAAAAATATACAAAAACTAACGGCCTGGGTGAGAAAAAATTATCCCAATCTGCGCTTGATCAAATGTTAGTATATTCATGGCCTGGAAATGTCCGCGAGCTTGAAAACGTATTACATAGAGCGGTTCTTATTTCCGATTCTCCAGAGATAATGCCAATTGATATAAATATCAAAGAGAGAGAAAAAGAGGCCTCTGCATATCATGAGATAGGTTCTTCAGATAATGAAAAAAGAATGGTATTTAATACTATTGGTTATTGTCTAGGAGATATGAGTAAGGCAGCCAGCATTTTAGGGGTTACAATTGAAATATTACGTGAGAAATTAGAAACTTATACAAAATAAGATCTTTAAAAACTCTACTCACTGATAAAAACACTGTCATACTGAACTTAAGGTAAGTTTATGCACGCCTTAGCCCCAGCATCTTAGGCAATACAACAGTCATACCGGGCTTGATCCGGCATCTCAGACAACGGAAAGAAGTGTTAAAATGACTTCAGCATGGTGACTATATGTTTCCATGGCTGACGTCAAACCCTATAAACTTTAAACATTTATTGAGTTAGTTCGAGACTACTTCGAAATAATTTTTTTTGTCCTTGACTCCCTATACCTGTTTATATACTATGTAGACCTAGCCGATGGGGAAACATTTGGGTTAGACATTTATGACAAATATTTCAGAGAACAACTTAAACGCAACTAAAGTTTCTGAAATTGCTCATCAATCATCTTCAAAATTTATAAAATTCTTAGACTATATATGGCCAATTCATAAGGGTGAGTTGCCGAAGTTTTTGTCTATTACACTATTAATGTTCTGTATATTAGGAATTCAAAATCTGATTCGGGCTATGAAAGATAGTGTCATCAACACTATGATAGGCGTTGAGACGATTTCGTTTCTTAAGTTTTGGGGCGTACTACCAGCGGCATTTATAGTGACAATTATCTATGTTAAGTTAGTGAGCGTCATGAAGGGAGAAAATATATTTTACCTAATAATGGCTATATTTTTAAGCTTCTTCTTTTTATTTGCATTTTATCTATTCCCTAACCATGAATTAATTCATATATCTCCAGATACTGCAAACAGGTTAGTTGCAAGTTTTCCTAATTTAAAGTGGTTTATACTATTACTATCCAATTGGAGCTTTTCCTTGTTTTATGTGATAGCCGAGTTATGGCCTAATGCTATTTTCGCACTATTATTTTGGCAATTTGTAAATAAAATTACTTCCGTGGATGAGTCTAAAAGATTCTACCCACTTTTTGGGCTATTGGGACAAACAGGATTGTACTTATCTGGTACATTTTTAATAAATTTACAAGTTATGAATGATTACTTTACCAAGGTGTTCGGGCTTGGTGGGGGCGTTAGCGTAGTATCAATTCAAATAGTTATAGCTGTTGTTACAATCCTTGGAATAATAGCACTAGGGGCGTTTTGGCTCCTAAATCATAAGATTTTAGATATTACTACAGCTGAAAATCTTCAATTTAGAGTAAAGAAAAATCAGCTTACTTTAAAAGAAAGTTTCCATATGATTCTTCAATCCAGATACATAAGGTTGATTACAATTTTACTTATTTGCTATGGTATTGCAATTAATATGGTTGAAGGACCTTGGAAAGCAGAGGCAGCCAAAATATATAAGACACCAACTGAATTTGCTACGTTCATTGGCAGATACCTAAGTTATACTGGAATACTGACAGTTTTCTTTGTGTTACTCGGCTCAAATATTGTCAGGGTATTAGGATGGCTTTCAGCTGCAGTTATAACTCCTATTATGGTTTTAGTTACAGGACTCGGTTTTTTTGTTGTCGCAAATTTTGATCCTGTAGCAACTTTTATGATGATGTCATTTGCATTTACTGACCCAATTATGCTTGCCATTGTAATTGGAGCTATTCAGAATGTACTCAGCAAATCAAGCAAATATACTTTGTTTGATTCTACCAAAGAAATGTCCTATGTACCGCTTGACGAACAGCTTAAAACAAGGGGTAAGGCTGCAGCTGACATGATCGGTACTAAACTTGGTAAATCCGCTAGTGCGCTGCTCCAATCAATGATATTTGTTATCTTTCCAGCCGCCACGTACTCTTCAATTTCAGTATTCTTAATGTGCGTGTTTACATTAGTCTGTATAATCTGGGTATGGGCAGTTGTCGAGTTAAATAAGGAATACACTAATGCTTGCAATTCTCATGGTGATGAGAGTTTTTTTTAGGGTTACCTAAAAATCAACAGTAACATTTACCAAGTAAAATGCAAAAGAATCTTGTTCAATAAATCGTCAATTTATTAAGAAGTAAAGTTACAGCCTTAACTTAGACAAGAACTTTTTTTCTACATTTCTGTTATTATTAGTTGCAACCTAAATTTATAATGTTTCTTATACTAAACTCAGGTGGAATTTAATTGAAAAGAACAGATAAGTATTGTATAAGGTGCAAGAGTTCAAGGCGCAATATACGCATTTTTCTAGTATCTTCTTATTAAAGAGCATTCTTCCATGAACAAGCTAATCTATTATTTCAGCAAGTCAGCATCTGACGGCGATTCTTCAATGAAAAATATACTTGGAGGTAAAGGCGCAAATCTAGCACAAATGTGCAAACTTGGCCTCTCAATACCACCTGGATTTACTATATCTAGTGAACTCTGTAGCGCATATTGTACTAAGCAATTACATTTAACAACAGGTTTTTTAGAAGAATTAAGTAAATCTATCAGTAGGTTAGAGAAAGAAGTTGGCAAGAAATTTGGTAGTGATACCAATCCATTGCTGATTTCTGTTCGATCTGGTGCCAAAGTATCGATGCCAGGAATGATGGATACTATACTTAATCTTGGTATGAACGATGAGGTAGCAGCGGCATTGGCAAAATCAACGTCGAATCCTAAGTTTGCTTATGACAGTTACAGACGATTCTTAGAAATGTTTGCCACTGTTGTTTTTGAAGTTTCGAATTATCATTTTGAAGAGATTCTTAGTAATCATAAGGATAGCAATAATATCAGCAAAGATAGCGACCTCACTGAGGAAGATTTAAAAAAGATAATTATTGAATATAAAGCAGTAATTAGGAAATATACCGGAAAAGAATTTGAATCAAATCCAACCGAGCAACTTAAACACGCTATCGAAGCTGTATTAAAATCGTGGATGAGCCCAAGGGCTATAGCTTACCGTAAAATTCATAATATCGATGATGATATGGGCACAGCGGTCACTATTCAGTCTATGGTATTTGGTAATAAAGGTGATGATTCAGCTACTGGCGTAGTATTCACTAGAAACCCATCTAGTGGAGAGAAAAAGATCTTTGGTGAATTTCTTATTAATGCTCAAGGCGAGGACGTTGTAGCTGGTATTAGGACACCTTTCCCAATACTAGTGTCTAATGGTGGCGATGGCAGATCAATGCAAGAACAAATGCCCCAGCAATATGAAGAATTAATCCAAGTATGTGATAAACTTGAGTTGCATTTCAAAGATATGCAAGATATTGAATTTACTATTGAAGAAGGTAAATTATATATTCTGCAAACAAGAGGAGGAAAAAGATCAGCAGCATCTGCTGTAAAAATAGCAGTTGATATGGTAAGTGAGGGAGTTATAAGCAAAAGTGATGCTTTGATGAGAATAGATCCCAACTCTTTGAACCAATTATTGCACACTGCCATTGATTATTCATCCAATCCACAAGTGATTGCAACCGGACTACCTGCGTCACCTGGAGCCAATACTGGTATAGTAGTTTTTTCGCCCTATGACGCAGAAGACTTGGCTCATCATCACAAAGTAATTCTGGTGCGAAACGATACTAGCCCGGAGGATATTAAAGGCATGCACGTCTCTGTTGGGATAATTACCGCACGAGGCGGCATGACTTCTCATGCAGCTGTAGTTGCAAGAGGTATGGGTAAGCCCTGCGTATGTGGTATCAATGGTTTAATAGTCAATGAAAAGCAAAAAATATTTACCACAGCTTCTGGCCACCAAGTTGCTCAAGGCGATACAATCACGATAGATGGATCAACTGGTGCAATTATTATTGGCGATGTGAAACTCGTAGAACCAGGTTTTTCTGAAGAGTTTAATACAATACTTGAGTGGGCAGATCAAGAAAGAAAGCTGGAAGTTAGAGCCAATGCCGAGACCTCTCTTGATGCGACTGTGGCACTTAAATTTGGCGCAAGTGGAATAGGACTATGCCGAACAGAGCATATGTTTTTTGATAATAAGAAAATTCCACTAGTTAGAGAGATGATTATAGCCCAAAGCTATGAACAGAGGATTAGTGCTATCGAAAAACTAAAACCACTTCAAGTTGCCGATTTCAAATCTTTATTTGAAATAATGGCTGGTAAGCCCGTTAATGTTAGACTGCTTGACCCACCATTGCACGAGTTTTTACCAACTGAGGAAAAAGATAAGTTGGAACTGGCTGATGCTTTGAATATACCTATTTCTCTTATAGACCACAGGCTCCATGCATTACATGAGATAAACCCTATGCTTGGTCATAGAGGATGTAGGCTTGGTATTTCATATCCAGAAATATACATCATGCAAGTAGAAGCGATACTTGAAGCAATCTTTCAGGTGCAAACAGAGCAAAACACTCATTGTATTTTAGAACTAATGATACCTTTGATTTCTGATGTAAAAGAGCTAGAAAGAATAAATGGCTATGTACGTGAAACCATTAACTCAATGGAAGTAAAGCACCAAACGAAATTCAATGTAAAACTTGGGACAATGATTGAATTGCCTAGAGCCGCGCTAACAGCTGATAAAATTGCAAACCATGTTGAGTATTTCAGTTTTGGTTCAAACGACCTAACACAAACGACCTATGGTATCTCAAGAGACGATATTAGCTCATTTTTACCCGACTATATTGATCAAAAAATATTTACGCATGATCCATTTTCTCAAATTGACATTGAGGGGGTAGGGAAACTTATCCAGATGGCAATAGAAAAGGGGAAAGCAGTTAATCCCGATCTTACAATTGGAGTGTGTGGTGAACATGCTGGTGACCCTTACTCGATTGATTTCTTTCATCTTGCTGGTCTCGATTATATTTCATGCTCTCCATATCGTATTCCAATAGCACGCGTTGCTGCTGCAAGAAGTAAAATTATGTCATCAAGAAGGTACCCATGAGTTTTGAAGATAACTTAGATAAAATTTTACAACGACAAAGTGAGCTTTCTGACAAGCTTTCTAGCGGCATAAGGGGAGACGATTTTGTTCAAGCCTCCAAAGATTATTCAGAACTTGAACCAATTGTCGAGAAAATTTCTGAATATAAAAAAGCAATAACTGATCTTGAGGGAGCAAAGGAAATAGTGAATGATCAAAATATTGATCATGAAACAAAAGAGCTAGCCGAGGAAGAGGTGAGGGACCTAAACGCTAAATTAACTCAGCTTGAACGTGAGGTAAAAATCGCTCTACTACCTAAAGATGAAGCGGATAGTAAAGGAGCGATAATTGAAATACGAGGTGGTACTGGTGGAGAAGAGGCGGCTTTGTTTGCAGCAGATTTATTTAGCATGTATCAAAGATACGCAGCCTTAAAAGGCTGGAAATTCGAGATACTTTCAATTTCCGAAATTGGCGTAGGTGGCTACAAAGATGCTTCAGCTTTAATCAAAGGCGATGGCGCTTTTTCTAGATTGAAATTTGAATCTGGAGTACACCGAGTTCAAAGAGTTCCTCAAACAGAATCAAGCGGAAGAATTCATACTTCAGCTGCGACTGTAGCTGTTCTACCTGAAGCAGAAGAGGTGGATATAAAAATTGAGGATAAAGACCTTAGAATCGATACCTATAGAGCCTCAGGTGCTGGAGGGCAGCACGTAAATACAACAGACTCTGCTGTGCGTATCACTCATATACCAACCGGGGTTGTTGTGGCAATTCAAGATGAGAAATCGCAACATAAAAATAAAGCAAAAGCTATGAAGATTTTGCGCTCTAGAATTTACGAAGAAGAGAGACGGGCAAGGGAAGAAGAACGTGCAAGCTCAAGGAAAGAGCAAATCGGATCCGGTGATCGTTCAGAACGTATCAGAACATATAATTTTCCACAAAGCAGAATAAGTGATCATCGTATTAATTTAACTTTATACAAAATAGATGAAGTACTAAGGGAAGGTAAACTAGACGAATTTATCGACGCTCTAATTTCTGATGACGAGGCAAAAAGATTGGCTGAGGTTTAGAAGTCCCTCCGTCAAAACTCTCCCCGCCTGAATTAACAAGGGGTTTCATGTCATAAACAGCTTACAAAATCCATAAGAAAATGGTATAATTACCGCATAAAGCTTACGGATTTTAAAATTATGCCTATAGAAAATATTACTTTTCTCCAAAAACAAGAAAGGTTATTTGAAGAGAAATTATCTACAAAACTAAATCCTAAAAACAAGTTATATAAACTAAGGGATTTAGTAAATTGGTCTGAACTTGAAGCCAGAGCATTGCCTAACATTGAAATCAAGCAATTTGGTAGAAATAAGAAAGATCATAGAGTAATGCTAGCACTATCAATGCTTCAAGCTATGTACAACGGTTCTGATTCGTTTACGGAGGAAGAGCTAAAGGAAAATATTTATTGGCAATATTTTTGTGGTTATGAATAATTGCAGCAAGAACTTGATGTGTCTGAAG
>NZ_JARJFB010000082.1:0-8630 GCF_034554655.1 Candidatus Megaera venefica | reverse complement strand
CTTCAGACACATCAAGATCTTGCTGCAAATATTCATAACCACAAAAATATTGCCAATAAATATTTTCCTTTAGCTCTTCCTCCGTAAACGAATCAGAACCGTTGTACATAGCTTGAAGCATTGATAGTGCTAGCATTACTCTATGATCTTTCTTATTTCTACCAAATTGCTTGATTTCAATGTTAGGCAATGCTCTGGCTTCAAGTTCAGACCAATTTACTAAATCCCTTAGTTTATATAACTTGTTTTTAGGATTTAGTTTTGTAGATAATTTCTCTTCAAATAACCTTTCTTGTTTTTGGAGAAAAGTAATATTTTCTATAGGCATAATTTTAAAATCCGTAAGCTTTATGCGGTAATTATACCATTTTCTTATGGATTTTGTAAGCTGTTTATGACATGAAACCCCTTGTTAATTCAGGCGGGGAGAGTTTTGACGGAGGGACTTAATAGTTAGAAAAATAGATTTTTGTTTTGGGGTGCCAAAATCCTAAGTTTTTAACGTTGGACTGTATTATTTCACAAATTTACACCTGAATTTTATCATCGGTGTGCGGAATGTCCGATATAAGCAATACATTATCTTTACCAAACCATCTTTTTGCTTGATCTATAACAGTCTCAGTTGGATTGTCATAATAGACCACCAGATTTTCTTTTGCTCGAGTACAACAAACATAAAATAGCTTCCGTGTTCTTTCCCTCACACTCTCTGTTCCTTTGCCTTCAAAAAGATACCGAAAATTATATTTAGTCCAATTCCCGTTGTTCAAAATTACCAAAATATTGTCAAATTCAGTACCTTTAATTTTATGCTGAGTAGAAAATGCTGTGTATCCTTCAAGATAATTGAATAAATTTTGAAATTCTTTGAACTTAACCTGCTTTACTCGATCATAAACATATTGTTTTTTCTTAATAAAATCTGCAAGCTTATCATCTTTTATACAAATACCATTTTCATGAGCGTATTCTATAACCTCTTCGATAGTGTTGCTAGACATTTGATGTAGGTGGCTAATAATCTCTTTGATCTTCCTTTTACTGGCTACGGATTTTATCTCAAATTCAGTTTTTCTTAGAAATTCATTGTATTCGCCCTGATCGTAAAGTCTTATCTGCTTTTGAATTTTAAATAGGTGCTTAATGAGGTTATCACGTTTTGAACCAATTTTGCCACTATCTTCCGCATTTTCTTTTTTATCATCAAGCAGAGCATCTGTATTTAGATGAATTTTCCTGAATTCTTCGAATAAATAACTTTTTGCTTGTTCATATAGAAAAGGGTTTTTATCTATAAACTCTTGCGTATTTTTAGTTGGGGGAATCTTCAATTTATCGATCACTTGTCCAAAAGTAAAACTAGAAAAATCCTCGGTGATGTTGTTTTCCTTAATATAATCTGTGATTCTTTTCTTATAATCCAGGATTTTATCACCATCATAAATGTCCATTAATTCCTTGAATCCAGCTTTATGGGCTATGAGGTTATGTGTAAGATTTAATTCTTTAGTTTTCTTGGTATCACCGAAATCCCATCTCAACCGCCGCTTAATACACTCTAACTTTTCTGTATCCTTCGAATGGTAGAATTTTATACTTCCTTCTTTGACCGCACCATCTTTCATATTAGGTGCGCCGTGGTCATCTGCATGCCGCTGCTCAATTCCGTCTGTTCTAAGTTTATTAGCCAATTCATAAACTAACCGTGGATTCCGACGATTTTGTTCTTTTTTTACCTCCTGGACTGCGTTTGTAGAAACATAGGACTGGAGGTTGCCTATACTATCATCATATATAGACTGCATCGCATCACCAAAAAAGCCTATCACATTGCTACGGCTGCTTTTCTTTAGAAAATTTAATACAACCTCGATCACTAACGGACTAGTATCCTGGTATTCATCTATGAAGATGAACTTAAACTTGTCTTTAAGAATATCACAAAGCTTTGGATATGAGTTAAACATATGATGAGCCAGAGTTAGTAAGTCATCATGTGAAATAATTCCTTCACTAATTTGTGTGTATTCTTTGTATCGAATGTCCTTTTCTAAGAAATAGTCATCAGATACCTCGCTATCTAGACTTTTGATCTGCTCATCTTCCGAATTTATCAATTTAACTAGAGAAGCCTTTAGTTCCTTCTGATAAGATTTAATGTTGTCCCACAGAAAATCGTGAATCGTGCTTACACTAAGGTTTCTATGATCTACACGACCTTCAATCTCTCTTACGGCAGCGTTTGTGTAGGTTATGCAAGCGACTTTAGCAGTTGGGTTTTCTGCAATAGCTTGTCTTATCACCTGAACCAAAGAAAAAGTTTTTCCGCTACCAGCACCTCCGCTTAGCAAAAAGTTTTGACCATCATCAACATATTCAAAGATTTTTTGGACTTCAGGCTCAAGGTTTAGTCTATCTGTAACCACCGCAAACCCTCTCTAATGTATGCTGGAATATTCCAGTTTGTGAAATCCTGTTCACTGTTCAGCAATACCTCTATTGCAAAGGATGGCTTTTTCTTTACTTCTTTGGCCATTTTCCAAGCATCTATTTCAGAGTTAACAAATTTATTCAAGCTACTTTGTTTTAGGCTGAGGAAGGTATGTTCGGCAATAAATAATTTGTTTATATGGAAGAAAGCATCCTCAAAGCTCCGAGCATGATAATCAACGCTATTAGCTGTTTCTTTTGTTTGATAGGTGCACATTAGATAGCCACCAGCGTCACTAACCCAATCCTTAGAATCTGGGTCTTTCTTCATGATCCTTTCTTCCTGGGGTAAAGCGATAAATTTAGTCAGGGTTTTTTCTTTGCCGTAAAAAAACTGTAAAGAAGCATTGCTGGTTTTTTTGCCCTCAGAAACTTGGCATTTTTTTCTATTCTCATCAACAGAATCTATATCCGTGATAATTAATGATTTTATACCGATAAAATCTATAAATTTTTCAAATATATGAGAATATGCACCAACTTCAATAATTGATATATTTTGCGAGAGCAGTGGTGGCAAACGTAACTCTTCAGCACGTGACTCTTGATCCAACTTTTTCATAATTGCTGGTAATAGTATCCTTTCGGTATCACCTTCGATGAAAATTGCTTTATCTGCAAAAAACAGCTCTGCCCGATGTAGCGTGAGATACTGTTTCAAAAATTTGTAACTTTGGTCACATTCTTTACATTCGTATTTATTTTTTAAATCCTTTAGATTCTTAGAGATAATGCCATCTTTCTCTCTCTTGAAATACTTAATCTTTTCAAATTCACTTTCGGAGACTATATGAGCGGAATGTGTACTTAAAATAGTTTGAAGACTCAAAGTTACTCCGTCTCTCCTTTGTTGGCTATTTTTTAATAAATCTTTGATGTTTTTAATAAACACGTACTGCATTTGTGGGTGTGTATGAACCTCTGGTTCTTCAATAAAAAGCAGATTTATATCGGATGGTTTTTCCTCTTTCTCCCTCTGAAATTCATGAAGCAGTATTTTGATTTCAAAAATCATACTAATCAGGTTCATATAACCTAATCCGTTGTAATTCTCTGGAAGTAAATGACCACCTAAACCCTTGAGATCATACATTACCGTTGTGTTTTCTTGCAATAATTCTTTATGCTGTAGTGATGACATAATTTGGATAATTGAATCATCCTGACTCATTCCTCCAAACTTTTTTACATCGTCAATCACTGCCTGAAACATTGTTTTATAAACCTCGTTCAACTGCTGATCGGTATTGCTTAGGGCGTCTTTGAATTTATCGATGATGTTTGAATTATCATTAGTTGCCTCCATGCTGTTATAAACCCTAGAAGATAAGGAAGATAAAGATTGATCAGAATTTTTGTTGGAAACATTTCTGTTGGCATTAATAGATTTAAAACTAATGATCTTATCAATGCGGATCTTTTCTTTAATCAAATCTGTAAAGATTTGATCATTCTCTCTTTCTTGACCCAAATCAAATAAAACGCTCTTTTTAGATACTTGAAAATAAGTAGAATGTTGATCTTTTAAGAAAGTAAAAAAGTCTTTCGCCTCATCTTTTTTCTCATCTTTTTGCTCTAGATAGTCTTTTTTTAGATTCAAAAAACGCTCATTTGAGAGATAATACTCAAAGGCGAGAATAACTACTCTATTATTAGGATCAAGATCCATGATAACTTTGTTGCCAATGTTCGAGAGATCGTCATGTTCACCATATTCAATATACAATTTTAATGATATCCCAAATGCAAGAAATTCTTCACTGTCCTGACCTGAATCTTCAACACGAGATTTCAAATCATCTTTAAAATCGATATTAAAATCATCAAATGTAAAGGACGGTTTGCTAGCATTACTTCCAAGAAATCTATCTAAGATTAGCAATAGTGACGTTTTGCCGCTGTTATTTTTGCCTAAAATGATTGAGCAATCATCTTCTAGATTAACATGTATATCTTTCAATAATCGAAAGTTCTTTACCAGTATTTTTGTAACCTTCATACTAATTTCTGTATTAATCAAATTCAAATTTGCCCCGAAGCCATAATATACAAGATATTTAAAATAAGCTTTTCATAGAGATTGCTAACGAAAAGTTTGATATCTTAAAGTACATTAAATCGATTGGCCGTATACTAACATCTATTATATACTATACCCGCAATTCAAGATATAAAATTTAGGCTGTATTTTTTACCTTTTTGGTATATATACGTCTGGTAGACGCCAAAGCTTAATATTCATTCGATAACCTCAACTAACCGACAAAATAAACTAACCATCTCAAGCTGCTCGATGTTACTAGCTGCTGTTTCCAGTAAAGAAGGACTATAAACAACTATTGCCATACATTGAGCCCGCGAAACGGCAACATTAATACGATTTTTATCAAATAAGAATTTCATTCCCCGTGCAGACTCGTTAGCATTACTAGCACACATACTTAAAAAAACAATAGGAGCTTCCTGCCCTTGAAACTTATCAACACTCCCTACTTTAGCTTTCTCACCCAATACCGACTTCAATTTATTTACCTGATGATTATAAGGTGCAACAAAAAGCATATCACTCCAATCAATTAAACGATCTACCCCGTTCTTTGCGGTAAAAACACGTCCGATTAATTCATGTGCTAATAGCACGATTTTCTCAACTTCCTCTTCGCTTGCCTGTGTATTTCCCTCATGAAAAACCGGCACGGGGATAATACCCGCTTCTTTGTTTAAAATTCCTTGATACCCATCAGGCACTTTTATACATTGACGATCATTGTCTAGGGCTGATTCAAGTTTCCCTTCATAAATTGCGTCACTGATAAATCGATTAACGGCAGAATGCATGCGGTAAGTTGTTCCGAGAAAAATACCCATTGATTCAGCTATGGTAGGCGTTTTATGTAATAAATAATCTAATATTGACAACCCGCTATCTTCGGGATGACTTCCCTGCGACGGTTGCCCTAATTGCATTTGATCACCCATCAAAATAATATTTTTAGTAGAGCGACTCATGGCAATTAAATTAGCAACGCTTACTTGCCCAGCTTCATCAATAAAAAGATAATCAAACGCATTCTCTAGATCGCTTCGGGCAAAACCCCAAGCTGTTGTACCGATTACGCAGCTTGGCTGCAAATGAGTGGCTATATCTTCATTTTTATAAATATCGACACCAAGTTCGGTTAATGTTTCGTCTGTATCTTTTGTACAAGCAAAATAGCCCGTGATCCCCTCTTCTTTGCAATATTTGACCGTATTAATCAAAAGATGGTTAATTGCCTTATGACTATTAGATGAAATCGCAATTTTCTTGCCAAGTTTTAACAATTCGGCAATAACCTGTTTACCGGTATATGTTTTACCTGAACCGGGAGCTCCTTGAATAGCTAAATAGCTATTATCCAAGTAACGTACCGCTTTTACTATTTCTAAGAGTCGTGATGTAGGATCGTGGCTTACTACTATAGGTTGGCCTGATTGGTGACTTGTAATTCTTGGGATATTACGCATCAAAAAATCAACAATCACCGTATTGACAAGATCACCGCGTAGAAAAGACTCAGCTTGTTTTGTGATGGCCTCCGGAATTGGCTTAACCGGTATATTCTCATCAGGAATCAAAGTAATAATCTCATCTAACTCTTGACTCATTTGTAATGCGATTAAACCTTCGTCAAAATGAGAATCCTCTTTAATAACGTTAACGTTTATATTCTTGCCGTCATCTCGTTCTTTGCCGAGTATAATATATTTTTCACAGATACCTTTAAATTCCTGATTAGGATCAAACGCATATTCATATATAAAATTCCTAGCTCTGGGGGTCGGTTTGTAGGGTGGTTTGTTTGTACGTTTGCAACGTGCTAAACAATCTATATCATCAGATAACTCCTCGTCACTTAAACCCATGCGATCAAAAAAACGCCAATACATCGGCTTTTTTTCGCGCTGATGAAATTCTAATACCCAGGCAAAAAGATAATGTACTTCAGAATTTTTTATATCACCTTGATCTTTTAGTTGAAAGGCTTTCTGTAGTAGCGCGTCTCTTAGTTTAATACGCTCGGTTATTTCATCTTGTACTTCAGCTTCAATCACTTCTGTTTTACCGAGATAAACTATACCATGCTCTTTTTGTCGTAATCTTAGCCAATCAACCAATTCTTGTGTTGAATTACAATCATCTATATTATATTCGCGTATAGCATTTAATATTTTTGATGTTTCCCATCTATCACCGTCGTGATCTTCTCTCCATCGCTCATATACAACAACAGAATCGCCACCTGAGCCAACCTCAGTTGATCGTTTATCTCGATAAAGATGCTCCACATTCTTAATCGAGTAACGCGGTTCACCTAATAACAAACTACCTTTGACTACTTTATATAAATCAACAAATACCTCATTACGTAGTAACTGATCAACCTCATGCTCGCAAATACCGTAGCGCCCCATTAATTTACGGCATGCTGCAATTTCATAATTAGCGTAATGATAGATACGCATAGTCGGATCTTGTAACCAACGATCATATGTCCATTCAATAAAAGCTTTGAACGATATTTTTTCCTGCTCCTTAGTATGCGCCCAAAAATCTTTATATTGACGCGCCCTACTTTCATCAAAGTAAGTCACACCCCATAGATACTCTAAACCGCCGTCTTCAAGAGGAAAACCTTCAATATCAAAATAAATATCTAGCGGTGAACTTGGCGGAAGTAATGATAATCCTGTTTTTTTATCAATTTCATGCGGTAAAATCTGATATAAAGGCACGTCTTTCCCAACACTATCCTTTTGAATTTTAGCTTGCGCTTTTAATCGTGTTAACACATCAGGATTTATACCTTTTATAGAATCACAATCTGAGTCAACTATCGCTTGCATAGTATTAACACCGACTTTATGCAACTTTTTAATTTGACTTCTTGTTATTGTGGCAATCCGGCATAAGTGATCTGCCTGTGTTAACATATTTTCAGCATAATTAGTCCATCTACCATAACTAGTAGAGTCAGCTGGATTTAGAAGATGATGCTCAGAAAAATTTTGATGTGCTTGTAAAAATCTGGATTTCAAGTTTTGGTAATAATAAAAGTAGTCATTTGTGCGCAAACCTTGATTATCGCCGTTACCGAGTGCCGCTACTACATAATCAGGTCTTCTTCCTTGTAATGATTCTAACATTTCGGCATAACAACATAATTGTATAACAACATACGGCTTTAAAGTTTTAGACAGCTTAGTATCCCAAACTTCATAATAAAAATCACCTAAACCGCTTTTACCTTCTACTTTTACCAAAAAATCAGCATATCCTTTAAACGGCAATAGCGACAAGGCGGCCTGATAAATGACGTCTACCCCTGATTGCATAGCAGCAATCGTATCTTGTGCTGCATTCGGGCTTTTTGAAATTTGTATAACGCTAAGATTTGCTTCAAGAAAAGATTTTAAAACCTCATCTTCGTGCAAAGCTCCTTTTTTTTGTAATAAAGTCATAAGCTCATCCGGTGCATCTGCAGAAGACAAAAGATTGGGGTTAATAAGCACCGAATGCTCCATCCATGATGCAAAAGGACTATCCATATATAATGTTAGGTCTGAAGGAGAATAAATTATTCGATCTGTTTCAATATGCATAGCAATCAATATTTTATCTATTTTATTTAAAACGGCAGTAGCTTAACTAAGCCTTGAATTTACTTTTACCTCAGACTAAATAAATCTCTTAATTGATCGTTATTTAATTCGGTAATCCAATTTTCACCGCTACCGACCTTAAGATACAAGTCGGTTGGCTGTTCCATTGCTCCCCAAGCCCACATTATTAGCTGAGGTTAAGTTTAACCCTTGATTGCTATATTATAGGCTCTTTCGGTATTGGCATAAGTTCTTCCACTCGGTAATCTATTATCACAATCAATGCTGCTACAGTTAAAAGTCTCAACCCACATATTTTCCGTATATTGCCATGATTTCTTAATTATTTGTTCACTATTGATTGTTACAATAACTTACTAAGTTTGTTTTACTCACAATAGATTTACGTAATAAAAATGCTAAAAAATATTTACAACTCCTATTTTAACCGCCTCCTCAACTTAACTCTTGAGTTCACATTATACCTTACAACC
>NZ_JARJFB010000081.1:0-8746 GCF_034554655.1 Candidatus Megaera venefica | reverse complement strand
CTATATTAAATTCTAACACATTAGAGATTATATTTTTGAACAATTTTATTAATACTATCTTATATCTCTCAGTAATCTTGAATTAGAAATTAAAAATAAGTCTGCTGAAATAACAATAGATCAATTACCTGTGATACAAGGAGATAAGATAGCATTAATCCAATTGTTCCAAAATCTAATCTCTAATGCGTTAAAGTTTAATATAGATTCTGTTAAAATTAGAATTTGGTCAGAACAAACTAATAAAGACTATATTAATATTTATATTCAAGATAATGGAATTGGTATTGCAGAAGATAAGGTAACGGATATTTTTTTACCATTTCAAAGGTTAAATGAGGCGCAAAGCTTTGAAGGATTTGGTCTTGGTCTTGCGCTATGTCAAATGGTAATTGACCAACATATGGCTAATATTAGCGTAAAATCTAAGGTTAACCAAGGTTCTATTTTTTGTATGGAATTTCCGACAAACCCTTAAGTGTGCATTCTACTCATATAATATCCATATGTTATTTATTGCATATTGAATATTTTTGGAAAATTAGAATAAAAGTCTGTAATCCTGAACGCGTATATCAGAACCCTCCTTCCGTTGCTTGGGAAGTCAAGTTTAGGATGACTTTGTTACGTATAAGCGGTTCTCGCCACGAAAATAGACCGACTTAACCGGAATTGACGTGGTTTTATGTCAAACTCAGGTTAATCTAAAAAAACCTTTTTTGGCGAAGAATGGCTTAACTTGTCAGTTAAATCGTTTTTTACAGTTGTTTTACCTATTTGATGTAAGAAAGCTAGTTTTAAGTAATCTCTTATTTCCTCATTTAACAATTCTATTTTATCTCTAAAGAAGTGATCCGCTCCAGCGATTACTCTGTAATTAACATCAATATTTTTTTGTTTTGAAAGGCGGTTGGCAAGCTCGCTAACAGAATCTTCTGAAACAACACTATCCTTGTCTCCCTGAATAATTAATCCTGGAATAGGGCACGGAGAAAGAAATGAAAAGTCATATTTATTGACCGGTGGTGAAATTGCAAGAAAATTAGTTATTTCTGGTCTACGCATAATGAGTTGCATTGCGATCCATGCTCCAAAAGAAAAGCCAGCAATCATATTAAGTTTGCTCATGGGATAATTTATTTGTAACCAGTCAAGAGCAGTTGCAGCATCGGTCATTTCTCCAATGCCATCATCATACTCGCCCAAGGATCTTCCAACGCCCCTAAAATTTATTCTAAGAACCGTAAAATCGTGTTCAAATAAAGTTTTATACACATTATAAACTACTTTATTATTCATAGTGCCACCGAATTTTGGATGAGGGTGCAATACGAGTGCTATCGGAGCTTTGGGATTTGTAGACTCGGCAAACTTCCCTTCTATTCGTCCAGCTGGTCCATTAAAAAATACTTCAGGCATGTAGAGCTCTCCCTCTTAATTTAGAGTTTTTATTAAGTTTTGCACCTAAAAACGTATAACTAAAAAATTTAATCAGCTCGGAAGTGTAGTACTATACGGTTAGGAACTCAACAAAAATTAATACTAAGTTTGGATATTGTCAAACTAACTATAGGCGAAAATAATAAAAATAGAGTTTGTTAAGGGTAAATAAAGATTTTATTAAAATTTTGAGGATGTTGTTTTCTTATATTTTAGTAACTGTAATGTGCATAATGGGACAAAAAACATTAGCATTATTAAAAAATCTCCTGTTAATGTCATGTGCAGCATGATGGCTACTTCAGCTACGTAGACGGTTTTGTGCAATTTTTTCCAACCCGGAAAAGAAAGCTTCTTTATAGAGTATTGGTTGCTGGTCAAAGCTAGAACTAATAAAATAGGAAAAGCTATCCAAAAAGCTGGAATGATTGCTGGGTGAAAAAAATATATCAGCCCTTCTGCAAAACCTTTTAAAATCCTTTTTATTAAAAAACAGGAAAGGTGAATAAATGCATAAGAAAAGCTTGCTACTCCTAACTGTCTTCGATAACGATTCAATTTAGTAACTAGGACTAGCTTAGGAAAGATAATTTTTAGTGGATTTAAGGATAAGGTAACGACAAAAAAAATTAAGGCGCAATACCCCGAGTAAAATGTTAATAATTTCCATTGATTATAGTCATAGAGGAGCGTCACGCTCATAATAAAGGCTGGTATATGTACAATAATCCAAATCATGTTTTTCCAAATGACAGTGCTGTATAACGAGGTTAGCTAATATAACCTCAGTTTGGTATAAGAAACAATGGCAATTACAGTTGAATCTGCTTTTTTCAGGGCAGGAAGCGCTTATACAACGTGGCAAAGTCATCCTGAACGCGGATATCACGATCTTTCTTCTGAAAATTTATCTGAAGCTTTGTTTGTTATCTCATTAAAAGCATAGAAGCTTCTACTGTATTTTGTGTAGAACGGATTATGTTTAGCGCTTTCTCGATCTCTGGATAGGCGCCAAAAGAGAATGTTAGGAATAGTAGGAAGATTATTGAGTTTTTTACTCTTACTACTTGTTCAGGTTGTAATATTTTTTTGTTACCCATAAACCTCTTCTCCCTATTGTTGAAAAATTAAACAATAAAGCTCTAAAAAGAGCTACATTATTTAAACCACGATAAGGAATGAAGATAAATTTGATTCCCAAGGTGACCGGGGGGTTCGAAAACTGTTAACAACAGCTATGATAATCTTTAGAAAGAAGTTTTTTCTGTCCTGAACATCACTATCGTCTTACCGACCATAAGATCGAGGATCTTATTAATTTATGACTGATAACGCCATGTTAAACGAAGTTTTGAAGCTCCAGAGCCTAATGAAGTCCCGGGGTTTAGAAACCGCAAAGCCTATATAGGCTACAGTTGTCTATTGTACGTAATTTAGTTACTACAGTCAAGCAAAATAAGTTCTCATTATATTCCAGCTATTTTTATAATATCTTCTTTAGATTACAAATTATGATTTTTTATATATCCTCGGGTGATAAATAAAGATTAATAAGAAATATTTAATTATTTATTTGTTGATTTTGAGTATCAGCCTAAATTATCATTGAATTATTTAGCTATGGCTTTCATTTTTTGATTAAAATGTCAGTAATATACACTAGGTAATTGGGTTATTAAGGGTTTTTTTGCAGCATGTCTAAGAAAACAGGTGATAGTAAGCAAGCATTTATAGAATATAATGCGTCCTATATATTAGCGGCTGGCGATAGTATAACATTTTATTGTAGCAACATTGCGGGTGGTAAAGTGTATGGTAAAACTATTACTAATACTTTTGGTACCGTAATGGGTGTTGCCTATTCTGAACTTGATCAATCACTTATCTTGGTGAGTCTAAGTGGAGATGGTGTAGAAGGTGCTGAATCTTAGCCTAATATTTGCCTGATCATTTTTGTCTCTTGTATTTTATAATCATTATAAGTTAATTGTGGATTGAGTAGTATTAACTGTCAGCATAATCTTGTGCTAACTGGTTAGAAAAACCTAAAAATTTATTCAACCGTTGGGAAAGGGGGGTAAAAAAACAATGGTGAGCCCGCCGGGGCTCGAACCCGGGACAACCTGATTAAAAGTCAAGTGCTCTACCAGCTGAGCTACGGGCTCACAAGTTATAGTAAATTGAGTACTAATTTGTTATTAACAACGTAACAAAAACTCACCACTGTTTAATATAATCTCTAAGGTTAAGTAAGTGATTTTAAGTTAAAACCCACTCGAAACATATCACAATGCCCTAGAAATTGTGTTTTACTTTATGGTGGAAAAACGATAATATGTCAACAATTATTTTATAAATATAAGTGAATTGATTATTGATTATGGATGACAAAGATCAATATTCGGATGTTGTAATAATTGTTCCTTCGAGGATAGGTTCTACCAGGCTTCCGAAGAAGGCGCTAGAAAAAATTGGCAGCAAAACCTTAATTGAACATGTAGTACTTAGAATTAAATCCAAGTTTAAAGGAAATTTGTATGTTGCTACTGATTCTGAGGAAATAGCTAATTTGGTTAAGAAATCTGACGCGATTGCCATAATGACAGACGAAGATTGTCCGACTGGATCGGATCGTGTCTTTCAGGCTTTTAAAACTATTCCATATAATGATAAAATAAAATACGTGATAAATGTCCAAGGAGATATGCCGTTTGTTGATTTGCATGTTGTAGAGCAAATTATTACCATGCTAAAAACAGAAGACTATGATATTGTTACTTCGGGAGTTAAAGTTGGCAAAGATATTGCGCAAGCAGAATCTAACGTCAAAATTGTTATAGATAAGCATGGAAGGGCTTTGTATTTTTCAAGGAGCATGATTCCACACGGGGGAGAAGAATTTTTGTATCATGTTGGTATTTATGGGTTCAAAGTCGAAGCTCTTGAAAAATTTATAAAACTAGAGAAAAGCAAATATGAAGTTTGCGAGAAATTGGAGCAGCTCCGGGCTCTTGAAAATGGTATGAAGATTGGTGTGTGTGTGTCTAACGAGATACCGGTGTCAGTTGATACTAGGCGAGATCTTGAAAAGGCTAATCTGTATTATAATCAGCTGGCGTTGTAGTTAAATAACTTATTTAAGAGAATATATATCTATGGTTTTGTTTAAAATATGTCTTTCAATAATATTGGTGCTTTCTTCTTTGCTTGCTGAAGCGAATACTAGGATTAAAGATATTGCCGCAGTAGAAGGTGCAAGGGAAAACTTGCTGGTGGGACAGGGGTTAGTTGTAGGTTTAGGTGGTACCGGAGATAATTTGAAAAACACAGTTTTTACTAAAACGGGATTGACAGATTTTCTCGAAAGGCTCGGTGTTAATGTTCAGGGTGCAGACATTAAGACAAAGAACATTGCAGCAGTGACCGTCACTTCGACTTTGCCTGCTTTTTCTCGTCTCGGTACTAGAATTGATATAAAAGTTAGTGCTCTTGGTGATGCAAAAAGTTTAAAGGGAGGTACTCTGCTTGCCACTCCTTTGCTTGGAGCAGATGGTAATGTTTATGCTGTAGCTCAGGGCGCGGTTGCTTTGTCTGATTTTACTCCTGTTTCAGGCGATGTTAAGACAAAATCGAGTTCTGTTGAAACTAATGGTTATATTCAAAGTGGAGCGATTGTTGAAGATGAAATAGATTTCTCTTTTGTTGACATGAATAATATAAAATTTTCCTTATATTCACCAGATTTTGGAACTGCGATTGCAGTAGCTGGGGCTATTAATGACCATGTCCCTGGTAATACAGCTACGGCTCTTGATGCTGCCACTATAGAAATTACTGTCCCATCTTATAGAAAAAATGATTTGGTTGAATTTATTGCTGAAATAGAAGGGCTTGAAGTTATACCAGATTATAAAGCTAAAATTGTTATAAATGAATCAACCGGTACTGTTGTAATCGGTGACAAAGTTAACATCAGACCAGTTGCTATCGCTCAAGGAAACTTGATCGTCAATGTAGGGCAGCTTGATCTGGATCAATTTGATGAAAAATTTGGTCCCGAAACTGACGAAAAGAAAAGGGGTTTAGTAGATAGTTTTGCGGATCAAAGGCGCGGAAGATCTTTGCATCATTTTACTGAAGGGGCGACTCTTAGTGATCTTGTTTCTGGGTTGAACAGGCTAGGTGTTTTTCCAAGGGATATAATAAATATTTTGCACAACATGAAATCTGTTGGCGCTCTTGATGCTGTAATAGAAGTAAGATAGTTCGCTGTAAGAGACGGGAAAGTCATGGTTGATGAAACTACGTTATGCCTAGCTTGATCCGGCATCTCAGGCAGCGGAGAAGATGCTAGGCCGAACGGCATGCATAAGCCCAATAAATTCAGCATGACGGTGTGCGTCGAATGATGTAAAAATCATAGTTGATGACGGTGTTGTTAAGATATGCTTGCTATGACGCTTTAAAAAAATCAGTTAGATAATTAAAATGCCAAATAGTATAAATTACCTAGGTGGTGGTCTAAAAAACACCGGAACTCCAATAGAGCATTATAAAGTTATTGATGAGCGCAGAAGTGAATCTCGCAAAATTGATAAGTCGGCTAAAGCTAGTGAAGTTTTTGCAAAGGCTTTGAGTAAAGAGAAAATTAATGATGCAATAAAGAAAAATGAGACAGAATCTATTGCAAATAAAGTGGTGAAATCACTTGATAAGGACTCTACTTTAGGTGCTAGAAATATTCGACTAAACAAGTCTGGCGCTAACGTAGCACCATCTTTAGCTAAAAATGGAAAAACAGCGGCAGAACCAGATGGCACAGATCTTGCTCGTATGAAGAAAGTAGCTAAAGAGTTGACTGATCAGGTTTATGGGTTTCTTTGGGCTCAGATGGCTGAAGGGGTCAATCAGAATCCTGAAGGTGGTTTTGGTGAAGCTATATTTCAGAAATCTTTATGGCCAGAGCTAGTAAAAAATAGCACAGGCAATGATTTGGATGAAATAGGCAAGGCAATTGTGCGGGACTTAGTAAAACAACAAGAAAATAATGTCAAACAACGAAAATAAAGCCATGAGTCAAGCGGCAGTTGTTAGTAATATAACGAAAGCATTAAAAGACCTGATAGCTGTAATTGAAAAAGAAAATGCGTTATTAAAGGTGGGGCAAGTTTCGGCCATTGATGTTGTCGTTGAAGCAAAAGTAGACGCATTACATAAGTTTAATGAAGCGCAATTTGTTGTAGAAGAATACGTAAGGACTGGTCAAAAATTTGACCGAGATAGTTTGCCGATGGTAAAGTTGAAGGACTTATTTGGCGTATTGAATGAGTTAAATCGAAATAATGATATTCTTATTCGCAGCAATTTAGAAGTAAGCAATAAAATTGTTGAAATATACAAAGAAAGTAGGACTCAAGAGACGTTAAGACAATTTGGATATAATAAAGATGGCAAAGTTTCTGTCGCAGGAAAAATAGACAAAGTAATGCCATCTATTGGACTCAATGATAAGATTTAGGTAAGATATGAGTGAAAGTGTTAGGCAAACATTAAGTTTAGTTAGAGAGCAGATAGATGTTGGAGCTCGTAATCTTGAATTAGTAGGAGACCCTAATGCTAGAAGGATTACTACTTCTTTAACAGTTGATCAAATAGGCGGAAGTAAGGCTCATAGAACAAGCCTTAGTGAAAGTAGGTCAGTAAGTATACTGCAAGAAAGAGCTTATGTTGAGCAAGTGACAAAACTGGGAAATAATAACACATACACCGAATTTTTGAGCGATTTACAATCTGTAATTGGTGGTGAAAAGGATCCTCAGGTGTCTAGGCTTGTAAAGACCATAGATAGTTTTTTTGCTCAAGCAAAAATTCTTGAATCAAGCAGTGGTCATTCGATGAGGCAAGCGTTTATTAATAAGGCTGAAGAAGTTAGTGCGGCAATTACCGGGGCCTCTAAGAAAGTCACGGACTTAAGGTTTGACGCAGATAAACGTTTAAAGCAAAGCGCTCATTCAGCAAGTGGTATTATAAAAGCGCTTTTTAATTTGAACCAACAAATGCTGATTAGCTCATCTCCAATCAGACTTCATGATAAAAGAGATCAGCTGGTTCGAGAATTAGCGCATAATTTTGATATCAAAGCCAGTTATGGTGCTAGTGGAACTGTTAGCATTCAAGCGAAATCTAGCGGAGAATTAATCGTTGCAAGTGATTATTACTCCCAGTTTAGTTACGACGGAGTGGGAAGTATTGATGCTATAATAGAAAATAATGACTACCCCCCTTTAATGATTACTCAGTTTGGAAGAGATGGCAAGGAAACGCATTCGAAGGTTTTTATTGGCGGAAGTGATGATTCAACGATGTCTGTTAGTGGTGGACAATGGTCGGCTTTAATTGATCTTAGAGACAAAATATTGCCAGAAACTGGCGATAAGATTAAAGCATTAGGGAGTAATTTTGCGAATAAATTAAATGCAATTCATAATAATGGTTCTCCTTTCCCGCCAAAAGATTATTTTAAGAGCTCTATTGACATTAGTAGAGGACAAGATCTTGAATGGGGTGATCCGTTTACTATTCATTTTGTTAGTAAAGAAGGTAATCAGCTTCTTGGTGGAGCGGGCAGATTGAACCCGGCGACAATTGACATGAGGAGTCTAGCTAGTACTGCTTTGAGTGGGAAAGCAACAATAGCTGACTTAATAAAAGAGCTTAATGAGAAACTAGATTTGGCTCCTTCAAGGCCAAGGGCGGCAATAGGCGCGATTACTGATGGTGTTGGTGTCGGAGGTGTTCAAATTCCTGGAGAATATTTACTCAATAATATCCAGCTGCGTGCAAGAGGTCCGGTAAATCCAGCAGATGGTAATAGTTTTACCTTTGATCTGGATCTGCAAGGAAGCTCGCATTTTGGTAGTAATATTGAGATACTTGAGGCGCGCTCGGAAGATATTGGTGGAGCAAATCAACAAGTTGTGGCAACCGATCAATTGCCTGGAAGTTTTAGGTTAGAGAAAGATACAAACACAGCTACTGGCCAAAATATTAAAGTACAAGGAGCTACTGCTCCTAGGATTATAACATTACGAGTTAGAATTACTGGTGACAATGGCGTGGTATCAGAAGGTACGGTTTCATTTCCAGTGAATCCAGCAGCTGTTGTAAATGATAGACTAGCTTTTGACGGGGCTACTACTGGCGCATTCAATCCAGTTCCTCTAACAAGTCATTCAGGTGTTGCAAGAGCAAAACTTGTTGATGATAATGGTATAGAAATAGACCCTAATTCAGGTCAGAGTGGTAA
>NZ_JARJFB010000080.1:0-8812 GCF_034554655.1 Candidatus Megaera venefica | reverse complement strand
ATCTGACAGTGATAATTCTACTTACAATCAGATAGGATAAATTATAGTGTCTGTAAGATTAAGTCTTGATTTGTACAACTAAAGGGTAAAATACCTGGTCGTCCTACTTTTGACAAAGAAAAATTCAATTCAGCGCTAAAGTTAATTGAATCAGGCCTTTCCCCAACCGCTGCTGCTAAGCAACTGAATATTGGGCGCTCTACAATATATCGTGAGCTTAAATATGCAAGATAGGTAATCATTTTATCAAATCCATTATATCTTACTGTGTTTTATTGTTATTGTTTTGCTGAACTGCTCTTTGATAATCTGCTGAACTCAACTTTGAAAAATGACAATATGATAGATTCTTGATACTAGCCTTGAGCTTACGCAGGTTATTTGATCTTCCTCTATTACTTGCATCACGCTCGGAGCTACTATTTGTTTTGATAATAATTCTAGAGGGTTGTAGCTAGCGGTTGTATCAGTTGCTAGCTCCATTTGCAGCATCGTCCCGACAAGCTTAATTAAATCAACCGCATCACAAGTTCTCGGAGCTAGTTGTAAAGATTCAAGTTTATTGATAAAGCTATCTCTAAAGCCGGTAATTCCGCTTTTACCGTTATTTTTTGTGTCTATAATTTGGCTAAAAGAAACAAATATACGATAATCTCGGGCAATTCGTCCGTCGGAAACGCCGAAACTTATTGCCCGCTCCCTTACGAACTGCGCACGTCTTTTGGTTATTTTATCAAGCAGAGGGTCGGGATTAATCCGAGCTTCTTGCCAGTAGTTTAAGATATCCTCTACGTCATGGCTAGCAACCAATAAAAACTGTAGGTAAGAATATTCGGGCAATTCATCGTTAAAGAAATGCGATAGGTTTTTATGAACGGAATCGTCGACACCGACGATAGGACTAATTTCCAGCATGAAGCCGACGACATTGCCGTCACTTAAGAATAAGTTATTTTCCTCATCGAAATATCGATAACTTAAATAATCGTCAAGAGCAAACGTTCCCTCTAAGATTTTATCTACGATAGAAACGGTATTTTCGCTTTCTACGTTCTCGGCTAGACCGCAAGCATTTGCAATACCCGCGTATATTGATTTCAAGTTGCTTAATTTCATGAGTTTAAATATTTTATTATTTTAAATTTTTATATTTGGTAATTTTTTTATTCACTTAAGTTATTCAAGGTACAAATCATCACCGTCTTGGTATTCGTTTAAATGATCCTCGGTATCGATTATTTTTACCTTATGGGTTTGGTTTAAAGCCTTTTTAGGCACATTATTTATTTCCTTATTACAAGCCTTACCTTTACATTTTTTATCCAAATAGACGGTTTCAATCTCGCCCGAATCGACTCTTCTATCAACCTCGGATAACATCACGCATCTAGCTCCCTTGCTGTCGGCACAATTAAACCCCGTCGAATATACCGCGCATGAACTAAGGCAGCTCATTAGAATAAGCACACTTGCGATACCCCGCTTACTGCGTGTTGAATCAGGTTTCATATAAAATAATCTCATTGTTTTTTTGCCTTTTCCGATCTTAACTGTTCTAACTTTTCCTGTACGTCTAATGCGTTTAAGTACACGCCTTTGGTAAATACGATATCTACTTTAGTCCCTCCCGAGACCAAGAGTACGGGTGACATGCTCTCGGCTTGTTTGATATAATAATCGGCTATTTTCTCGGCAGCGTTACTAGCCCCCGCAAAACCGCCTTCTTGCAACATATCGCCCATGCCTTTCTTTTTAGTAGTTCCGCTGCCGAAACTACTGATGATTATTTGATCCTGTCCTTTAGCGGAACTTGCAAAACCGCTAATCATGCCGCCGACAATCGCATTCTTTAGATGCTTGCCGCTAGTTTGTACCACTTTACCTTTAATACCGTTCATACCGTCATCGCCGTGAATGAGACCCGCTACTTTCGTGGTATAAATCAACTCGCTTACGGGATCGGTGCATGAGAGAACTTCCGCTCGCACGATTGCTCGCTCGGATGATAAATCACCGTAAGACGAACCCATAATCTTGCAATGAGTTAGATCAATGTTAAAATTCTTCGGTAAGCTACCTCGCTCGGTAATTCTGATAACTACGGGTACGGGTTCGGAAGATGAACCGATAGACGTCGACACCGCAATGCCGCCGAGTAAAATCCCTTTAACGTAAGCGGTTTCCGGAATAAAACTCCTAGCCGATTTAGGGCGATCGAATATCTCGCCGCGATCCATATGATTTACGGTAATACGGCTATCGTCTATTAGCGGATAGTTATTTTTTGGAGATTTATCACCTTCATTTAGATTGGCTTTTACGTTACTAAACTCTCTTCTTGAGGATGCCTGCTCTTCGGATAGATATTGCATTTGGGCTTTTAGTTTCTCGATTTCGGTTTTAAGTTGATTAGTGTAAGCTACCGATTGCTCGTTGATACTAGTTTCGATTAGTTTTAGCTTCTCGTCCGCCGACGTTTTGGCATCCGTCAACTTATCTTCAAAATGATTACGCCACATTTTATCGATATCTAGAGCATGACTTGCCACTTCAAGCTTTAAGGGAAGTTTTGCATCTACTTCCGCTTCTACGCCGCTTAGAGAATTTGAGCGGTATTTCATGAAGCTAAGACCTATTATTACGGTAATACCGAGACCTAGCAACACTATTAGATCATGCTTTTTCTTAGCTTGCGTTGATTTTTGTGCATGAGAGAGCGTAAGATTATCGCTCATCCTTTCGGAATCTTGCGGGTTAACGGGTTGCTGCCGCTTAAAATTAACAATCTTTTTCCAAATATTTTTTAATTTATCAATCATAATGGGCTTCTCTCGTAATAATAAATACTCTTATTGTTGCTTGCGGTTTTATCACGCACGACTCGAGATTAATTGCTACGGTATTTTTAAAAAGGTTACTAAAATCCGACTCAAGTAAATCTACCGATTTAGCAGTCAAGTTTTTTACCGACAGCACCCCGCCGCTCAAATCACGATAGCGGTAACTTAATTGTTGGGTAATATGCCGTTGCTTACTTTGTTTTAAAGTACGTTTAACATTCGTAACATAATACTTGCCCTTTTCATTCTCGATCATCGCTCTCATCATTGCGGATATTTCAGATTTTAGCTGCTTGTTTGCTAGCTTTGTGACACCGTTGCCCGACAAAGAGGACTTTATCTCACTACCTAAATTGATAAATATTGTCTGTGCCGCCGTATCACCGACGGTAAATCTAATATCTTGCGCTCCGCCTTGCGGCATTATTAGGCTTAATTCTATAGTCTCGCCTACCTCTACCTTCGGCTTAATAAACAAATTGCGCCAATCGCCGCTCCAGTAAAGAGAATACTTATTCTCATCGCCTATTACTTCAATGATCTCACCGCCTGAGACGAAGATCCTATTCAGCTCGTTTGCGGCAATTACCGTTTCTATTTTTTTATTCCCCGAATATTTAAACTCAGGTCCGGCGCAAACCGAGCAAACAAAGGTAATAAGCAGTAATTTTACCGACAAGGATAGTTTTGCCGCTAGATACAACTTGCTCTTTAGGATTTTTATCCGGCTTTTCATTTAACTAACGCCCCCTTAGGTTCTTGTTTATCGTCTTTTTTATCTTTATCGCTTACTACCTGATTAAACTCTTTTAACCTTAAATAACCGCCGCTAAATTCAAAGCTAAGGCGGTAAGAAGTAGGTATCGATTCAAAGCCGTGTTTGCCGTATCTTGAGGTTAAGATACCGTGAGCGATTACCTCGCCTTGTGCCTCGTCAATTTCCATATTCTTCACCGTAAAGTAAGTAACCAGATCAAAGTTTTTGTATTTCTCTGCCGCATCCGCAAAATATTCGTTTATTTTTTTGGAAAAGCTTAAACTACTATTTGAGGTATATTTTAAAATCATGTCTCGTTTGTGTAAGACGTCCGCGGCAGATAAATCAAGAAGCGAATTTAAAAACACCATGGTCATTTGCTCCAAGTAGCCGCTAGATACTTTGCGGTTTGAAATCATTACCTCTGTACTGAACGGCGGCACCATAATAATTCGCTCTTCCTGAGCCAAAATCTTAAGGCTAAGCGCGCCGCTCGTTATACTTAAAGCTATTGTCAACACCAAAAACAGATTGCGCTGTTTGGTAATACGATCTCCGCCTTGCATAGCTATTTGTAAATTCATGACTGCCTTGACTTTATTAATTTTCGTTTAATCTTCTTATTGATACTCTTCTTAAACTCACAGAAAACATCTCTTATGAGACTCCGGCAAATACTTGCCGCCGAATATATTTTTAAGCGGTAAATGCCAATAAATAAATTGCTGCACGCTACCGCTATGCCACCCGCGAGCTGCATAAGCAGAGAATCCGTAACCGATCGCAAAACCGATAATACCGATAGTCATCCCGAACCGCGCCCATATCAAACAGCCGATAGCCACAGCCCCGAGTAGCCCTAGATAACTAAGACCGTAATATTTGATCTCCTTGTTTAAAGCTCTATTTAATCTGACTCTTTCCATATTGATTGCTCTATACCCCTAGACCGGCTTTAACCGCCATCACCGTTAAACCTCCGACTAACGAACCTTTACCGAATCCCATCATCCTATCTCTTAGATCGCCTTGCTGCTGCATCAACGCACCGATCGCACCCGTTATGAAAATTCCTACCGGATAATAGTCGTTAATCATTTTTTTTACCGGATCGGTAGCCGCCTTGATTCCCGCATCAAGGTCAAAAGCCGCCATTGCATCGATGTTACAAAGTAGAATCGGTGCAAGATACAGGGCATATGTTAATATTGATCTTTTGCGGAAAAGTAACCGGTTAGATTTTGTTTGCAAATTTTGCATAGTTTGTCTCTCCTTACGGTTTGTTGTTAATTTAGTTTTATTAGACATTAATAATTCCTTTTTATTGTTGTTTTAAATTTAAGCTTTATCAGACCTGCATGATAATCAGCTTTCCGTTTCCGTATTTTTATCGCAACTCACTCGTGCTATTGCTACCGTTAGTTGGTATAACTCGTCGACTTCATCTCGCAGCAGTTCAAATGACGTTCTGGTTGATCTCAAGCCTGCCGCTAATAATTCATTCGAATCTAAATTTGTAGAGCTCTGCTTCATGTAGACTGTGATATCTTCTTCTTGTCTTGATAACAGAACTTCAACATCTTCCAGCTTTTTAAATATGTGAGTTAAAGCTGCTCTTATTTCTTCAATTGTTCGGCTCATAAAAATAACCTCTAAATATTAATTCTTAATTTTAAATAACCTGTATGCCCCAAGTATTTGGACTGCCCTGTCCTCTCATACCCGATACTTGTCTCAATTCTCTCTGATACCAAACTTAGACTTGCCCCAAAATTATATGAATGTTTAGCAACGGAGATTTTATTGCTAGAGAGAATTCTACCGCTTGCATTCTTTAGGTTAAGTTTTTTTGATTTAATAAGCGGAGCGTTGCTATAACTTGCCGAAACTTGCGGAATTAATTGAAAATCGTCGTACTCAAATATAGTCGCAAGAGACAAGCCCGGAGTAATAGAGAATTTTTGAATACCGGTTTTACCGGTAGTTAAATTACCTTGTTTAATAGCGGCAAACTTTACTCCATAGTAAGAAGCGGTAAGACTCGGCACTAGTACCATAGAAGCTAGCGGTAAATAATAATTAGCCCCGATATTTGCACCGAAAAGCTCGCCCTTTAATTTAAAGTCGTTATCTTGGTTTAAGAACGATTTATATTTGGTCTTACCGTAAAGTTTACCGAATTCGATATTACCGGTTAACACTAACCGCTCATCCGCTTGCATACTTCCGTAAACAGAACCGATTATAGAACGAGTGTTCGTAGAGAAATTAGAGTAATTAGTACGACTATTATTAGTAGTAGCTTTTGGTTTTAAGCTGCCGAGATTAGAACTTAACATTATACCCAAAGTCGTATCTTCATCGATTTTGCCGTCAAAACCGATAGTTGCTCCGCTTAAATGTTGTTTTATTTTACCGGAATCTTTTCCTTTAAATAATCCGGTGCCGATATTTCCCGCTAGCCACACGCCGTAATTTAGCGGTTCATCACCTGCAGATATTCCCGTGCCTTGGTTATCGGTTAAATGAAGATATGATAGACGGTTTGTAAGCAGTGATGATAATTTAGCCGTTTCATTAAAAGCCGACTCAGTGACGGTCTCTATATTACTCTTGGTAAGTTGACTATTTTCTATATCATCACTTATTATGATCTTTTCGTATAGGCTACCTAAACTATTTAATTGTAGGATACGTATAGCTTTTGCGTCGGTAATGCCGGCAAGAGCCTCTCTTGCCGCCTCAGGAGTTAGGTTTGCCTGATCAAGCACGCTAAGAGCTATTAGATTCTCGGCGGTAAATGCGCCGCAACTTGATCCGTCATTTTGCTGATGTACTTGCAGATCAATAATTTCGGCATTCGGTGCAAGCCGTTTAATAGCTTCTATGTACCTGCCGCTCTCACTAGTCGTACTGCCAAAGCTACTACCGAACGAATCATTGTAGAATACCATGATATCACCGCTCGCTTTTGTCCTAATAGCAATAGCCGTCCAGTGATTATTATTTAAGTTCACAGGTATTAAAGCGGGTTTACCGGTTCTTGCTTCAATTAAAGCAGCTGCTGCCACATCATTAATTAACGCCGGAGAATTCGGCACGGCAGGAGCAATATAAACCCTACCCGCGAGACGGTTAGCGATAACTCCTCGCACATCTGAATCCTCATACCAATAACCGATATTTGCTATCTCGGGGTTGATCTTAGTAGCAGATGCGGCGTTACTAAATCCCGTAATAAAGATGGTAGGTATAACAACCGTAGCAAAGAGGTTTTTGAGATGATTTTTCATGCGTATTGTACCTCCTCTAAGCTGTAACTATGCAAGCTACATAACTTATCTATCAGATGAGTATAATTACTTTGTACCCAATCCTTGATAAATTTAGTCGGAGCTTTTAAAGTAAGCTTTTTATTATCCGCATCAACATTAGCGATTAATTTGCTAAACCAAGCATTATCCATAGCGTTACCGCCTGAACCGTAGTAATCAATTAAGCCTTGTCTGATTTCCCCCCATATTCCTTCAAAAACTTTAGTTTCGTCTTTTTGTAAAGCTCTAGGTTGTTTGAAAGAAGTATCGGTTGTTTGTACATTTTGAGATAGGGTAATATGAGGCGGAGCCTCGTACTCAAGACGATTGATGTGATTGCCGTATACCGATTGTACCTGCGCAAGTATTAGACTATGATCTGAACTACTTAATTCTAGCTTTTTGCGTAAGATAATTTTAAAACTATCGGTTTTTAAAGATTCGGTATTATCAAAAAAACTCGCTAACATTAAAAAGTTGTAAGCAACGCTAGGTTCTAATATCCCCGCTAGTTTACGGCTTAATTGCATTTTAGGAGAAGTATCTCGGCTATTTTCAATTTCGTTTAGAAATTCTTCCCTAGCCTGAGTGGCGATTTCTTCAGAAGTAACATTATTCTTGATCTTAAAACTCTCATTACTAATCTTTACCGCATCTCTCATCTCATGAGCCAAAGCCTTACCCATGTATTTAATGAATGCCGATTTATGAGGAAAACTATGATTCGGTAATTTAATGCTCAAATTTTGTAAGATTTCGTTAATGGCGTTACCTGAAAACTGACGACCACAAAGTGTTTGTAGTTTGTCAATGTCTGATTGAACCAACGGATAAAATGAAGCGAGGCTAAATCTTTGTTTACAGATAACAGTAGCAGATGAATTTTCTTTTTCTAAAAAAGAATTTGAATAAAAATTAGATCCGCTAGATCTATTTCTTGATAGATTTTTCTTAATCTTATTATCTGAGGAAATTTCTAGAGAATCAGTCTTCTCTTTTCTACCGCTTAAGGGAAATTTTTTTGCCTGATCTTGGCTATTTAATTTTAAGACGTTTTCAATATGCAAAACAAGAAACATCTCGTTTGTAAAACGTCTGCCGCTTACTATAACGGTTCTAAGACTTCTTTTAAGTAACTCGGCTTGCTCAAGCCTGATAACGGCATCCTTTGTCTGAGAAGCTCCGAAGTTAAACTTACGCTTAAAATAATTGAAATTTAATTGAAATTCGCTATTGCCGTTATATCGATGCAAAAATACTAACTCGGATAGAATAGCGATACCGGTAGTGTCAGACTTACCACACGGGCGTAGTAAGCGATGATACCAATGAGAAGGAACTATATTCCCGCTGATAGAAATTTTATTCGTTTGAGATTCAGCATTATTGCACGCAGAATCATCTTGTGCTATAAACATAATTACCTGATGTTTTAATTAATTCTTTTGTTAATTAGTCCCTCCGTCAAAACTCTCCCCGCCTGAATTAACAAGGGGTTTCATGTCATAAACAGCTTACAAAATCCATAAGAAAATGGTATAATTACCGCATAAAGCTTACGGATTTTAAAATTATGCCTATAGAAAATATTACTTTTCTCCAAAAACAAGAAAGGTTATTTGAAGAGAAATTATCTACAAAACTAAATCCTAAAAACAAGTTATATAAACTAAGGGATTTAGTAAATTGGTCTGAACTTGAAGCCAGAGCATTGCCTAACATTGAAATCAAGCAATTTGGTAGAAATAAGAAAGATCATAGAGTAATGCTAGCACTATCAATGCTTCAAGCTATGTACAACGGTTCTGATTCGTTTACGGAGGAAGGGCTGAATGAAAATGTTTATTGGCAATATTTTTGTGGTTATGAATAATTGCAGCAAGCTCTTGGTGTGTCTGAAG
>NZ_JARJFB010000079.1:0-8887 GCF_034554655.1 Candidatus Megaera venefica | reverse complement strand
CTATGGCTCATTTTATGATCAAATTCGAAGGGAGAATTTAAGTGCCTATAATCGAATTTACACAAATAGATGGAAAGTCTCATTAACAGGGTTATTAATTACTCTCAACAATCAAATAAATTTGCAAAAAACGAACCTCAGATTTTAAGGTTAGCTACTATGCTTGCGGATTTAAATTCAATTGCTGAACACGCAAATTTTCTATCTGGTTCGATCACTTTTTTATTAGAAGCCTTACTTGGAATAATACAGCTGGAACAAAGTAATATAGTAAAACTGGTTTCCATAGTATCTCTAATATTTTTACCTCCAACTTTAATAGCTAGTATTTATGGAATGAATTTTGAAATAATGCCAGAATTAAAACAATGGTTAGGTTACCCCATTACATTACTAATAATGTTGATCTCAGGTTGGTTGCCTTATAAAATATGTAAAAAGAAAAAGTGGTTATAGACCTGATTCTTGTGCTATAATCGCTAGTTTTATTACTTCAAAGCGACCTCTCAGGATTTTGCTCGGTTGATACTACCTCTGATATAGCCAATTTTAAAAGCTTTCTTATTTAACCTGAATATGAATAAGGAATAGTTAGTATGGTTTTATACTGAGGGTCGCTGTACGCACAGTCGTCCTGAATTTACTTCAGGATCTCATGAGATAGGAGAAGATTACTTGGTCGAAGAGACAAGCTAAACCAACTGAGTTCCGCATGACGGTAGATAAGAAGATACCTGATCAAGCCAGGTATGACTGTGTTTCTTGCCGGACATAACTAAATCTAATATTTATCTTATCCATAGCTGGGGTTATTTACATCTATATGTATTTAACAATAATCAGCTACCAACCCGTATCAACAATCGTAATTTAGCGAGAAGGAGAGTCTCCACTTTTCTGCCTTTTTGCCACTATATTCTGAGTTTGCTCGCCAAGACGTTCTCCTTTAGTTTTACTGCCAACTTCTTGACCAATACCCTTTGCTTGCTTAGTAACTTCGTGAGTCATTTTAACCATACCAGATTCAACTTTGTTTAGTTTTTCCTGGTTATCTAAACTCATACTTTGTCTACAAGATTTTGCAATACCATCAAGGCCAAGCGAGGTACATACTTTTCCAATAGAGTTTAACAACTTATCTTTTAGTGATTTCAAATTCGGTGCATCAACTTTGCCTTTATCATTAAATTGCAACGATTTATCCATATCTTGTTGAAATTTTGACGGGCCATCAGAAATAACTTTACGAGTTTCATAAATTGGCTCTTCTACCATTTTAGGTTTCTTTCCAGATACAAAATTCCCTATCTGATTGATCACCCCTCTATCTTCCACTTTTTCTGGAACCATCTTTGTTCCTGTTTGAACTCTTTCTGTAGTTTGTACTTTTTGTGGCTTCAAATAATCGTCCATTTCCTCTTTGGTCATTACATTATCGGAAACCATCTTTTCCATTATTCCTTTAAATGTCTTTTCAACTTCCTCTTTACTAATACCCTGACCATCCTTATGTCTATCAATCAAAGAATCAATTGCTGGTACAATTGTTTCTTGAGCATACATTTTTGCATTAAGATCTTTAGCCCCCTCTACAAGACCACCTAGTCCTGAAGGTCTTTCTGATTGAACTCTCTCTACCTCCGGCTCAGCTCCTTTAGCAAGTCTTTCCTGTTGTTCCCTTAGTTTTTTTGCGTTCTCAGCGAATGTTTTGGCCATAAATTACCTTAATTTATTATATTAATAACTAAAGAGATCTTTTAATTGAAACTCTAGAGATAATTTCATTTTATACTATTCTGATACGCATTGGAGTTTTACTTGACAATTCTTTGCAGAAATTTAGAAACTGACTCACTGAATCAACAATATCATCATTTTTTGAATTGGGGAATGTGGTTAATTCTTTAATTAATTCGCGATTAAACGAAGATTTACTTGGCAAAAATACTTTGCCAGCCTGAAAAAGTGGTACAACTGATGCAAATCTAGTTATTTTATCAAGCTTAGGTTTGCTAGGTTTGATGTTAAAATATCCGGCCATAGATAGATCTTGAATTAATGACTGTCCACTGGCTTTATCCTCGATAATTATATGTCTTGGCTTGTATTTTTGCGCTTGTTTTTCGATTTCATTTTTAAGGGTTGGATAACTCATTTTTTTCCGTACCATAGAAACAAGATAGAATTTCCCAGATAATACCCCCCAACAAGTTCCAACACTGTAATCAGATTTTTCTGAAACCTTGATTGCCGTATCCCAACTTAGTACAAAATATTCAAAATTTTGAGTCAAATCTTCATAATACAAAATATCTTCTAATGATAACAAATTAATACCAGACGACAATGGGTCTTGCAGAAATTGTGCTGCAAAATTTCTTACTCCCACCTCTTGTTCAATGTTGTTTAGGAATGCCCGTTGATCTCTTTCTTGATTAAGTACCTGGCCTTTTTTATACTCATAGCTATTTAAACCAATATTATAAATCTTATCCTCAGAAGCAATTGCTGGTATTTTGAGAAGCTCCCATCCCCCGCTTGAGATTAAATGCGCTGACAAATCATCTTCATGCAGACGCTGCATGACTAAAACTATAGCACCTTTACTTTTATCATTTAGCCTAGTTACAAAAGTTTGTTCAAACCATTCAATAACCCTATTTCTGGCTTTAAACGAGTTAATTTGCGTGGGATTATGTGGATCATCGATGATTAAAAAATCTCCTCCTTCACCAGTTGCTGAGCCACCTACGCTCGTTGCAAATCTAAAACCATTTTCAGATGTAAGAAATTTACTCTTTTGGTTATGTTTTCTGCTAAGTTTCGTCGCTGGAAATAACTGCCCGTACCAATCTGAAGAAACAACAAGTCTACTGTCAAGAGAATGTTTAACGCTAAGAACTGATGAGTAGCTTGCAGCCATAATACGTACTGCTGGATTATGGCCCAACAACCAAGTTGGCCAAGCAACACTAACGCAAACAGATTTTAGTGCTCTTGGCGGCATATTGATAATTAACCTTTTGATTTCAGACGACCTAACTCTTTCAAGGTAATCTGAAATCAAGTCTATATGCCAATTTGCCTGATACACTGCTCCAGGATTAATAGTTTGAAATACTTTGCTGATATAACTACTAAAATCCTGGCGCAATACTGCTTTAAGAAGCTTTTTATTACACGTCATCTTGCACCTTTTTTATTTCAAACTGCATACGATCATACAGGACTTGATATGTGACATCCTAAGTCCTTTCGTAAGTCATACCGGGCTTGATCCGGTATCTTCTTTTGTTGATGAGATCCTGAATCAAGTTCAGGATGACGAGTTTATGCCTTTGATCCCGACGAGTCAAAGGCCTGCGAACCAGATCAAGTTCGCGATGACGGTTTGCGTTCAGGATGACTTTCTGGCCAACACTTAATTCACCCTAATATGACTTCTTATACCAAATCTCAAATTAAAGGAGACACATGAATTTCAGGACGAGCTTGCGCAGCCTATACTTATAGGTGAGCACAAGGGAGATCCGCAAAATTCTTTGGATCATTTACTCTGGGATTTGGTATTATATCTATGTATGAATCGTTCGATGATGTCCTTATCTTCTTGAGTCATATCAATATTGTTATTCATCGTTTCATCTTTGCTTAATTTATTTAATTGAATTATAAGATGCACAAGCTTATTAAGAGTATCTGTAATATTCTTTTTAACATTAACCGCACTCTTAGATTTGCTAACCTTAAGCTCATCTAACTCTTCATCTAACATCAAGACTAGTTTAGCTGTAAAACTATATAATTTATTTATCGTAACTTTCATTACCCTCTCCTGTTAGATTGGCTGCAAATTTATCCATTCCTTTAATTGGAGTTAAGCCTACAATTGCTCTTTTTTCGTTAATTGTCATAAAATCTGCACTTGCAATTTTTGCCCATACATTTTCTCTACGCTCTGTAAGTACAGAAATAGACTCTTTATCAAAATCTATAATCAAATCCTCTTTATACCAATACGATAACCAACTACTGAGCGCATCAGCGTATTTATCAAGCAATGGAATGATATTTTCTTCCCAAAGTGCCAACCTTGCTTCCTGCATATTGCTATAAGTATTATCGCCATTAATTCCAAGTAATTGTGGAGGCACATTGAATGCTATGGCTATGTCTCTTGCACTTGAGTCCTTTAATTCAAGAAATTTCTCAAATCGCTCAGCGTTACTTGTTTCTTGCCATTTAAGCCCACCTTCTAGAATTAGAGGCTTTCCAGAATTGGAGGCGCCACTAAAATTATCGTAAAATTGTTGCTGCAATCTTTCAAATTGTTCATCTGATAAATAACCATTACCATCCTGAAATACCAAAGCACCACTTGGTCTGATTGCATTTTTTAACAATGATTTATTCCAGTCCATAATTTTTGCATGCAAATTTATTGCTTTTGCAGCTGCTGCCAAAGATGATAAACCTTTGCGTTGATCAGTAGGATTATAATTTTTAAGATGCAGCACACGACTTTTCCTAGTAACCGGATCAATTCCAAAGGATTGTTTTTTATCCCCATTTCCATAGACATAAGAAACGAGTTGATCATTAGAAATAGTTTGCTCAACTAATGATGGATGAAGATTATATAAAAAATGTGGGATTGTATTATTTTTGAATGACACTAACAAATAACTATCTCCGTAAAGTAGCAAACTAGATAAACTTTCCGTAAAAAAATCGGCTCCTGATTTATCAGGACTGGGATATTTAAGTAAATTTAAGATAGGATGATTTTTAAGCAACTCCTTTGAACCATTATTGTTCCTAAATATTTGCCATGGTATATGGCTTGCTGAGGTTGCAATCAAATTGACGCACCTGTGTACAATTGCATTATTTTTATAGGAATCAACTCCAACTCTTTCATCTTGAGAATAATTGAAAAATGGTAAGTCTAAGTAACTAGTGGATTTCTTGCTTTGCTTACCAGAGACTTTTTTAAAATAAGATTTAATCATTCTTAGCTCCTTTGAAGGTTTGTTAACAACAAGATTGCTTTATAACACTCAAGATCGGTCACGCTAAGCATTGATACAATAAATAACTTTCCAATTAACAAATTTTGCAATAGAATATAAAAATAAAACATTGACGAGAATACATAAATGTCTGGGCAATTAATTGAACTTATTATTTTTGCTGGAATAGCTTTTTTTGTTATAAACAAACTGATCGCAACACTAGGCACTACTTCGGATGATGACCCAACAAAACGACCTTCGTTTTTTGGAGAAAAAACATCCATGAAAGATGTTACGACCTCTTCAACCACCATTACAAATAAAGAATCCTCAATAAAGGCTAGTATTCTAAAACCGACATTTGCTACTCGGAAAAACAAAATTGACCTTCGGGGCTTAGTAGTTCCTGAGAACGATACTGATGTTAAAGAGGGTCTGGTGGATGTAATGAATCGCGTTCCTTCATTTAATATTCATAATTTTCTTAAAGGAGCAAAAGTAGCATTTAGGATGATTATTGATGCTGCTTACAAAAATAATGAGAAAGAACTGGAGCAACTGGTTGATAAGCGCTATATACAACATTTTAAAGGCCTATCAACGGGTTATGGCGAGTATATAAGCCAAAATGATCCTGAGCTACAAATCTCAGAAATCTATATGTTTGGCAATAACATCTTTATCAAAATTTTATTTGTTGGAAAAAATATTACTAATAAAATCAAAGATTTACATGAAGAATGGACATTCACAAGGAGTACTATTAGCTCCGGTAATGAGTGGTATCTGACGAACATAGACAGACCACAGTGATTGATCCTTCTTTCAATTAAAACTATTGTCTCCTGAACTGATTAGGCTTCGTATGTCCTTCAGCCTAGGGTCTAAGACATCATAAGGAGTTGTCATCCGGACTCCGGCATCTTATTCCGTTCCCCGAAATACCTGGTCAAGCCTGGCATGACGGCGAAAAGAATATTACAGGTCACGGGCCGTGGATGACAATTTGCTTCTAATATAACGGTGACTCCACCAGGAGGATAGCCGGTATTAGCAAAACAACTTTTTCGAACACAAATTAAATATGAAATACCCACTAATTCTAATTATAAAATTTTACCAATATTTTATCTCTCCATGGCTTGGAAAAAATTGTAAATATTCACCTACTTGTTCGGCTTATTGCTTAGAAGCAATCAATAGCTATGGCGCTATCAAGGGAATTTTTTTTAGTATAAAACGTATAATTCGGTGCAACCCATTTACAAGCGGTGGCTACGACCCACTACCTAATCACAAATCTAAATGATATAGTAAATCACCTTGAATTAGGGGGTAAAGAACCTCATAATTTAAGGAATAGTTAGGCATAGATCGGTTATACTGAACTTGGTTTTTTATTTCTAACACTAGTGATATAATACCAAAAGAAATAAAAAAAATAGGCCAAATCTTGCAAGGTACGGAACTTATAAAATCTTATATAGCTAATACTCCTGAATTACCGGGAGTATATAGGATTTTTGATTCTGACAAAAACACCATTTATATAGGCAAAGCGAAGAACCTAAAAAATAGATTAAGCCAATATACCCTTGAGCTGAAAGGTAAGAATAAGATCATGGTTTCTCTAGCCTGTTATGTTGAGTACAGCATTACTGAATCTGAATCTGCAGCTCTGCTTCTTGAAGGGCAATTAATCAAAAAATTTAAACCTAAATTCAATATCTTACTAAAAGATGACAAATCTTTTCCATATATTAAACTCCGGCTTGATCATGAATATCCTCAACTGTTAAAATTTCGAGGAAAAAATCTTACCGACGGTAAATTTTTTGGTCCATTTGCCTCTCCAGCGCATGTGGATACAACAATACTAGAGCTACAAAAAATTTTTAGACTTAGGTCTTGCTCCGATAATTATTTTGCAACTCGAACCAGGCCCTGTTTGCAATATCAAATTCAACGGTGCTACGCACCTTGTGTTAATAAAATATCAAAACCAGACTACGATGATTTGGTCAGAGAAGTACAAGCTTTTCTTACCGGTAAAAATCATGCCCTTCAAACCATGCTATCAAATAAAATGGAACAATTTAGCAATGAGCTAAATTATGAAAAAGCTGCAGAAATTCGTGATCGAATAAAAGCCATAAGTTATGTTCAACTTAAATCTCAAAACTCACATGATCTGAATGATGCAGACGTTATAGCACTTGCCTCAAAAAACGGTGTGTTCTGTATCCAAATATTTCTTTACAGATCTCACCAACCTTGTGGCAATCAAGCTTATTTTCCTTCTCATACAGATAATGAAATATCTAATGAAGAGGTTTTAGGAAGTTTTTTAATACAGTTATATCAAACTAAAATTCCGCCAAAAGATATACTAATTAGTCATGAACTCGAAGATAAAATCATTTATGTTGATGCACTTAAACAACTTCACCATTTGGACATAAAAATCTCTACCCCGAAGCGTGGGGCAAAAAGTAAAATCATGGAAAATGCTTTGTATAATGCTGAGCTCTCATTACAGAAACATTTACTCATGGGAGCTAAAAATCATACTGCACTTGTCGACATACAATCACTATTCAACTTAAACTGGCCTCTGCAGAGGATAGAAGTTTATGATAATAGTCATATTCAAGGGGCATTTCCCGTTGGTGCTATGATAGTTGCCGGACCAGATGGGTTCGAAAAAAAAGAATATCGCCTTTTTAATATTAAAGATGAACCTACAAGCAGTTTTGGAGGTGATGATTACGCTATGCTACGAGAGGTTTTAAGAAGAAGACTAAAAAGATTAAAGTCAGAACCACAACGTAAACCTGATTTAATGATCATAGATGGTGGCAAGGGGCACATGAACGTTGTGTCTGGAATAATGAGCGAACTAGGCTTACACGTACCATTTGTCTGCATGTCAAAGGGAGTTGATCGAAATAGCGGCAAAGAACAATTTCATATCCCGGGTCACAATGTATTTACCCTAGATAAAAACAATCCAACTATGAAATATTTACAAATTCTACGCGATGAGGTCCATAATTTTGCTATAAAAAACCACAGGCATAAACGCTCTTCTGCTATTAAGTATTCCTCACTAGATATGGTGCCTGGTATTGGATCGGCAAGAAAAAAAGCTTTATTAAATTACTTTGGATCATTCAATGCTATCGCCGACGCTACTGAGTCAGAACTCAAGAAGGTCGATGGTATTAGCGAGGAGCTAGCAAAAACTATTCATCGTTTCTTAAGAGTTTGAATGGATAAGATAAATATTAGATTTAGTTGGGTCTGTCCATCTAAGTGTGTAAATTCCTTATAGGTTATATAATCAATTAATATAACTAAGAGGAATAAAATATGACTAAAAACACTATCAATAATAAGAATAATGAAGCTATATCCGCAGCGATAGATTTACTGGTAAGTAAAGAAGTAGATCTATCGAATGTTTTAAGCAAAGGCGGGTTATTGAAACAACTAACAAAACGTCTTGTGGAAAAAGCTTTACAGGCAGAGATGAATAATCATCTAGGTTATGACAGATACGATCGTATTATCACTTCTAATAACGCCCGTAACGGTGTATCTCAAAAGAATCTAATCACTGATAATGGCCTTATTACAATAGACGTTCCAAGGGATAGAGATGCTGAGTTTGAACCTGCAATCATTCCCAAAAGAAAAACAAGAATTGAAGGTTTAGATCAAAAAATTCTATCCTTATACGCCAAAGGAATGAGTCTATCAGATATTAAACTTCAGATTCAGGAACTATACGGGGCTGACATTAGCGAAAGCCTTGTTAGTAGAATTACTGATGATGTCATGGACGATGTTAAAGCTTGGCAAGGCAGGCC
>NZ_JARJFB010000078.1:0-8895 GCF_034554655.1 Candidatus Megaera venefica | reverse complement strand
CTCCAAAGTGTCATTTATATCTCCTATACATTGAAGAGTTTCTTTTTCAAAAAGACCCTGAATAGCACCTTCTTTTAAGCTACATAAAAATATTGCTTGAGGTGCTTCCAATGGGACGCACTTTATCAAACCTGCTATAAAACCCTTTCCAATATTAACACCCATACCACCACACCCATCTATTTTTATTTTATCAAGCTCCCATTGCTCTTTAGCAAATTGTTGAACACTATATTTCAAAGCTTTTAGTGTAAAATCTACAGCAGCTTTTATCGCTTCATTACCAGTTTCAGTAATCTTTTTTAGAATAATTGCTATGTCCTGTTTCTTTAAAGATTCTAAACTATTTACAAAATAACCTTCGCCAGTAGATGTAATTTGATTACCTGAAACGTCAATAAACTTTGTACTAGGTAAAGAACCATTTGCTAGGTAATGTGCAAGTAGTTCAGCACCTTTATCACTTATTTGATTATTACTCAAATTGATACTTATAACATTTTGTACTGTTTTTATACTGCTTTGATAAGGTTTCCATCCGCTCTCTGCGCTATACAAAGTTTGATACTGCAAACCAGTAATTCCGTATATCATGGACTCAACGCCTAAATCTCCAATCCTATTGTTAGATAAATTAAGAATTTCTAGGTTAAAATTAAAGTCTCGAAGGACATAAAACAAATTACCCGAGTCCCTATCATACATATCGGTTCCGCCTAAATTAATAGCTTTTATATATTGAGGAGCATCCTTTCCACCAGAACCATGATTAAGTGCATTACTACCCCAACAATCAGCAGATTTTCTCCTAGAGAATTCAATAATTTGGTCAATGGTCTCACTATCTCCAGATGGATTTTTCTTTGTATGACCTGACATACCCAATACTTCTTCTGGTTCATATAATTTACCTAGTCCTTGAGAATTGCCGTAACCACTATAACTTGAAAGAAAAGTACTGTTGTAGCTACCTACAGAATAACCTCCACCAGTTCCGCCTGTACCATTACCTCCTTGGTAACCATTAGAAGAATAGTCATGATGAGTCACTATTAGCGAACCACCTTTAGATACTCCACCATTAACATCTATAAAACCACCACTTCTTTTTTTACCATCACATCCATTAGACGACCACTTACCACCACCTTTAAACATAAAAACCTCATAAATTAAATTTGTATTATTCCAAATAACCAGAATTTCTAGCTTAAAACAAGTGAAATATACAATTTATAATTGCTATATCTCTTCGTCACTGTAATAAAAATATCTCTCTAAGATTCATCATTAAGATTAGCTATCAGCTATTCGCAACTTGCATTTTAAAATCACTCAAAAACTCCTGTTTATCAATGGTTTACGGGCAAAAAAACTTGCATTTAGAGGTGTAAAATGCTATAATATTCATAGTTATTTTAAGAAATAAAATTGATCTAAAAAACATTAATATGGGTGTCGAAAGTAGAGCAAACAAAGAAGATAGAAATTCTGCCCTGGGAACAAAAAAAAGACGTGTGCCGCTTAAAGAAACCAGTGCTGCAGAAATAGATGATTTCTTAGAGTTAGCCCGATTGCCAAATGAATTAGAAGCTAATTTGCTTAGCACTAATGAACCTTCACCTGAAATTATTGGTGCTGCGCAAACCGATATAAGCGATGAGTTAATAGACGATATCGGTGCTTCACAAGATGAGGGCATTAATTTAGGAGAAGAGCTCTTATCTAGACTAGATAATGAAAACATTGAGGAATCTCAGCTCTTTAATAGCGATATCTCAAGTAGTATTCCAGAAAAGGTGCTTGAGAAAATAGCTTCTTATTTAGAAGAAGTGACTTCGGAGGATATAAAGTCTAGGCAACCTTGGCTTGATATCATTAATAAAACAAAACCGTTCTTGGGTTTTGGTCTTGAAGAAGCAAGTAATAAGATAAACGAAACAATTAACTCTTCTACAGTTAATAATGACCAAATAAAAACATTTGATACCACATTTTCTACCGCATTACTTCGCTTGTGGGCACTACTTCGTTCGGAGTTGTTACCTTCTGCCGGTCCGTGCGGATTTAAAACCGATAGTAATAATACGGAAAGATATGAGTTACAAGGTGAGATAACCAAAGATGCGCTCAATGAATATCTAACAATAGAGGATAAAGGATTTTACCCTGATTATGATCGATTTTTACTTTACCTACTGTTGTACGGCTGTGTTTTTCGTAAAGTATATTATGATTCTATAACCAAAAAACCGATAAGCAGATTTATTATCCCTGAAGATTTTTTAGTAGATAATAATTGTAGCAGCATATTAGAGTCTAATCGTCTTACTCATATTAGGTATCTTTTAAAAAGAGAGATCTTACTTAATATGCAAGATGGAACATTTAGATCCGTTGAGCTTGATTATTTAAAATCAACAAATAACATTGTAGATACAGAAGAAAATGATCTTAAAGAAGATGACGTAAATAGCGGCATTGATATATCGGCTTATAGTACATTATCACGCTTTAAATTTTATGAGACTCATGAATATTTAGATTTGAATGAGTTTTTTGACTCTGGGTATGAGTGGGAACTTGACAATGATTCACTACCGTCACCCTATGTGATAACTAGATGCGGTTTGAGTAATAAGATAGTAAGTATTATACCTAACTGGCAAGAAGACGATCCGACTCGCACTCGGATTAATTGTTTTGTTCACTATAATCTTTTCCCCGGGTTTGATATATACGGTTTAGGGCTTGCTCAAGTTTTGGGTAGTAATGCCATGAGTTTAACTTGTATGCAAAGAATGGCAATTGATGCTGCTATATTTCAGAATTTCCCAGGCGGTGTAAAAGTACCGGGTATTAAGAATCAAAATAATGATATAACAATAACTCCTGGTCAATTTATCACTTTAGATACGGGAGCACTTCCGTTAGCACAGGCTATTATGCCTCTTCCCTATAACGGACCTTCACCTGCACTGCTTGAGTATCTTCAGAGAGTGACAAATCAAACACAACAGCTTGCTTCAACAAGTGAAGTAGGTCTTCCTGAAAATAGTGCAAATACACCGGTCGGAACTACCATGGCGATGCTTGAAGTAGCTAATCGTATGCAATCGGCAATATTACGTACGGTACATGCTTCTTTTAGCGATGAGATACAGTTATTATTTCAGGCATTAGATCCATCAATTCATGATAATAAATCTATAAAAATCATTCCCGTATCTGATCCTTCTGTAGAGTCTACGACTCAAAGAATTATGAAAGCGGAAAGTTTGCTAAAGATAGCCTCTACTGATCCGCAGTTACATAATATGAGGGAGATATATACTAGAGTATACCAGGCATTAGGCATCTCTGGTATTGATCAAATTCTATTACCGGAAAACCTTGAGCAAAATGAAGAAATGCCAGTTGATCCTGGGGTACAAGTACAAATGGCAGATATCGAGCAAAGGCGTTTAGAGGTTGAATCACGTGAGCGAATAGCTCATTTAAATATAGAGGCCGATGGCTATAAAACGCAAATGAATATTGAACTAGACAAGGCTAAAATGGAGCAAGATCGTTATATAGCTGATTTAAAAGTGAATTTAGAAGAGCTCTTAAATCAAACAAAGCTAGACATGGATATATTAAAGATAGAAGCAACGGCTCGTGAAAACAACGCCGACTTGCTACAAAAACAACTTGAAACAGATGCTAAATCAGAAATTGAGTTATTGAAGATTGAAGCAAAAGAGCGAGAAAATACACTTAAAGCTGAAATTGAATTATTAAAAGAAGAACTTAAACAATCTAAAGAACCATTAAAAGAAGAGGAAATTTATGGATAAACAACGCAGGGAATATGCCCTAAAAAAAATACAAGAAAAGAAAGAAAGTAAGCTAGAGAAATATGCCGCTGGTGGAGCTGCTAAGGTTAGAAAAGGAGAAGCGACGAGTAGCGGTAAACAGCTGAGTAGAAAATGAACCGCCATAACCTATTAGATTCACTAAAAAGTGAAATAGAGAAAAACAGATCCTATATAACAAATCCTCACGGTATCACTACTTTTGATGATTATAAATTTTATATAGGGGTCTTACACGGCTTAAATATAGCTATGGAAAAATTAGTTGAACAATATAAGAGTAATAGTGATGATTGAAAACTTTGAGAAGAAAAGATACGAATCTTTCGGCATTGACTTAAATAACTTCTGCAAAGAGACAATGATAAAAAGATTTGAGAACGTACATGTAACGGGGATTAATGTTCTAATACTTATATATAAGATGCCCGTGGTTACCGTAACTAATAAAGGGGTTTATCTTCCTCCGACGGCAGTGAAGACTGATTTAGAATATAATTCTATGGTCGGAATGATCCTTAAAGCAGGGGCTGACGCTTATAAAGGCGAGCAATTTCCAAGCGGACCTTACGCTAAAGTAGGTGATTGGGTTATATTTCCCAGAGGTTCTAGCCTGCAAGCTAAATATGAAGATGAACCGATAATTATGGTAGAAGACTTTAAAATTAAATTAATCGTAGAAGATCCATCAAAAGTATCGAGGTAAAAATGCAAGATGAAATAGAAGATCAAGTACAATCGGTAACGGGTATTGCAGATAATACGGAGGCTGAAGAGCCATTGACACCTCCTTCTCTAGAATCTGCTCCAGTAGAACCTATTGAAGAAGAAACCGTCAGTGTTGTCAGTAGTAATAACGTTGAAGAAAAACCTAAAGCAAAAAAATGGAAGGTAAAGCGAGATACCTATGCTGAAACTTATGCCTTAGCTGCTGAAGTTGAAGCTTTAAAGCAAAAAAATGCCAGTATGGAAGAATTGCTCCATAAGTCATTAGAGGCTGGTAATTATCATTACGGGACGGTTGCTATGGGCTTGCTTGATAAAGCAAAGGCAAATTTAGCTAAAGCACTCGGTGAGGGTGATGTTGAAGCTGTTGCTACCGCTACTGCGGAAATTGCTCAAGCAACTAGTGTAGTTAACGATGCAAAAAGAGCACCGCAAGTAACCCTACGTGATAATGGTGGTTTGCAAGAACCGACGGCAGCAGCGGGGAACACTTATACAAACGAAAATATGTTATATGACTGGCTTGAAGATAATCCTGATTTGGATAAAGGTTCTGCTGAATATAACGAAAGTTTAACTAACCGGGTACTGCCGTTTATCAATAAGTTAGAGAATAGATTAAAAAGAAATAACCAAATGCATTTAATAGCTTCTCCGGAATATTTTAATATCATAGACGAATACGTGGATAAAATAAAAGATGAAGCAACAAAGACTAAGCAAGAAACCGCTCCAGTAAAAAAGGTAGGTACTACGCAAATCGGTGCTACGCAAACCGTAAAAGAGCCGATCGGTAAACATTTCGGCGGAGTTCGAAGTCGTCATCAACCGACTAACGTAGTGGAAAACAAGCCTATAGTTTTAACGCTACAACAAAAGAAAGCTGCGGCAGCTTGTGATATGACAGAAGAAAAATATATTAATTATTTACAAAAATACGCTAAGGAGGCGAGAGTATAATGGCAACAAAAATTAAACCAGATACTAACTCTGAATTTAAAAGTATCGATCGTGATATAAGAGAGCATGATTGGGATAAAGATGATTTTGATTTAGACTTTACCGATTCAACCTGTCCTTTTACCACTATTGTCGATGAGATAAAAGAACCTGGTATGGAGTATTATTTTGCTTTAAACTCGCCAGAGCGAATCGATAGACTTTTATCACGCAAATGGCGTGTAGTAGATCCTGATAGATTAAGTAATAAACAGACCTTTACGCAAGCACGTAAAGGATTGGAAGCAAGAGACTGTATTACTACGGGTGATACGATTCTGTTAGAAAGGGATGTCAGATACGGGGATAAGGAAAGAGCGTATCTAAAGCAAAAGAACACTAATATAATGCATGATACTTTAGCCGGTCTTACGACGGATGTTTATAGGGTTAATTCGCCGTTTCAAGATAAATAACAATGTCATATTCGCTTATTAATTTAACTTCGGACGTTACTTTATCTTGGGCTTATCCGTTTACGGGAGGCGTAGTAGTATCGAACAAAAACAATATAATTTCTGATAATGACTTGCGAACGATGACTCTGCCTAGTAGCAAGCTTGTAACTGTAGGCACTAGCTTGTTATTTAATAATGTCGGTTTTCATGATTTTACGCTACTTGATAATAGCGGTGCTCCTATCGGAAATATTATACTTCCATCGGAAATCAGGGAAATTTATCTGACTGACACAAGTACGGATGCCGGCATTTGGTGTATGATTCCTTTCGGTGAAGGATCAAGTGCTATTAGCGTGATATCTGCCACTAGTAGTAACAATTCAATTAATATCACTCCTGGGACAATTACTGCTCCTAGCGGTAATTTTGATTTTACTCTTTCTGCCTCTCTACAAAATTTAAATCTTTTAACTAATAATGCTTTACCCGGGTTTCCGGTTATTACCGCAAATAATCCTCTTACTTGGAAGACGGTTGTATTAGTAGGCGGAACTAATGTGAATATAGATAACGGGGATGGAGTAATTGATGCACCGATAATTAATTTAAATTCTGCTATATCGGGATTGACGGCACTTAATGTCGGGAGTTTCGCCCTTAGCGGTACTACTTTAACAACGAGTGAAACGGACGGTAGTCTGGCCTTATCTTCTAATGGTAAGGGTCACCTTGGATTAAACGGGGTGAACATTGACACGCTTAGTAACATCACTAATGTAAATAACTTAACTGTGTCGGGTTCTATTACAAGTCCTGCGGTAGCCTCTGCGCAATGTTTTTTCTTCGATAATAATAATGTAACAAATAATATTACTTTGCAGAGTAATTATAATATAGCATCAGTAACAGGCGGTAATGGTGCATATGTCGTTACCTTTACTATTCCGTTTCCAGATGGTAATTATACAGTTCTATTAAGTCTTTGTCGTGGCACTGAAACTATTGCCCCGTTTACTGCATTCTTTAGATCAAGAAGCGCAGAAAGCATGATAATATATACGGTAGATACTTTGGGTAATTTGGTGACGGCTGCTGATGGAGTTTCGGTCGTTGTTTTTGGTAATTAGTCTAGAGGCGGCATTGATTTATTTGCTGGCATTAAAAATGTAATAATTTGACATTATAATTCATGTACGCTACACTAGTAAAATATGTACATGGAGTAAATATGGCCACCACAATAACGCACTTAAGACAAAATATTTTTAGTGAAATAGATAAAGTCATAGAAACCGGTCAATCAATAGAGATCGAAAGAAAGGGGCATATGTTAAAAATAGTACTAGAAGAAAAAAAATTAAAACTGTCTTCTTTAATAAAACGAAATAATGTTATCAAATGTTCTGATGACGATCTCATATATAATGATTGGTTAAAAGAGTGGAAACATGATGCAAGTGATGATTGATACTCATATAGTAGTATGGCTTTATATGGGCGCAGTTGAGAAATTATCTATAAAGGCTCAACAAAATATAGAATCGAATGAATTATTAATTAGCCCTATTGTACTACTTGAGCTTCAATATCTCTTTGAGATAGGAAAAATACTTGTTTCTTCAGAGGAGATATATGAGGATTTGCAGTTTAGAATAGGATTAAGGATTGACCACACATTGTGGAGTAGAGTTATCAAAGAAGCGTTAGCATTAAATTGGACTAGAGATCCTTTTGATCGCTTAATTGTAGCCCATGCTAATGTAATTAAATGCCACTTGATTACTAAAGATAGTTTTATTAAATCCCATTTTAGTAAAGTTATTTGGTAATTCTTTTTCTAATAATTAAACGATTGACTAAAAATACATTTTAATTTAAACTAACACTAAGTTCGAGTGAAAGCTCTGTCATGGCTAGACAATAAAAGGTCGAAGTGAGAACTTCCTAAGTTTGTACAGTTTCCTTTCTAAAAACTGTAGAAGATGTCATGGCTAGACAATAAAAGGTCGAAGCGAAAGCTTCCTAGGTTGTTAATTTTCCTTGAAATTATCATTTACAAAAAAATGTCGTACGAGACACAAAATCGTTATTATTAATATTTAATGGAGAGATTGCCATGTCAAATGGAATCAATGCTTCTGGTGGTTTGCAAATTGTTGAATCGGCAATTGGCAACGGAGGAACGCAAAAATTAAAACCGTACCTTATTTATGCAAGTGCTGACGGTCTAACTACTCAACCGAACTCTATTTTTAGCGGTGATCCAGTAAAATGGGTTAGTAATCCAGGAGTAGCCGCTATGGTTGGTACAATAGCCCCGGAATATCTATCACCGCCTGCAAATCGTACTGCTGCTGCGGGTATTGCTACAGCTGCGGCAGATGCTTTCCTAGGTGTTTTTGTATCATGTACTTATATGAGTGCGCAAACTAAGTTACTTACCGACTCAAATTATTGGCCAGGAGGTACAATTGTTATGCCCGGTACTCCTATTACAGCCTACGTGAACGATGATCCGATGGCTATATTTAGCATACAAATATCCAGCTCAGTAGCTAATGCAGCTGGCATTAGATTTTTAAACACAAGCTCAGGACTAAATGCCAATCTCGGTGTAGCAGGTATTAATTTTACCGATCCTGTTTTAGCATTAACTCAAAATCCTAGTACCGGTAATACTAGGAACGGTATATCGGCTTATTATCTTGACGGTTCTACTATTGCCGCTACTGCAACTTTAGACATGAAAATAATCAGTCTTGCGCCGAGTGTAAATCCGAATTCAAACCCAACCGGTTTAATTCCAGGTATAAATATGCCTTTTGTGGATGTTTTGGTTAAGTTCAATAAACATGCATACGGCTCTGTCGGTGTTGCCGGCCCTACTGCAGGTGCTTAAGCTTTGGAGCTAA
>NZ_JARJFB010000077.1:0-9091 GCF_034554655.1 Candidatus Megaera venefica | reverse complement strand
CACATTACCAGTAAAATATATTCAAATTTTTGGTTCAGAATCCCAAATTATAACTAAAGAAAATATAAAATCTAGTTTGGTACCTTTATTTAAAAAAGTTCCAACGATGCTTATATACATTGTGTTTCCAGTCGCTACGATCATGATTTTTATCAACACTTTGCTTGAAAAGAGCTTTATGATTGTTGTGGTGTTCATTATTTCTTACCTTAGTAAAAGTAAATCAACTTTAAAAGATTGCATTCGTGTCGTGCTTTTTTCAAGCGGGGTTTGTACTCTTTTTCAGTTTGTGTTTAGCTTTACGTTTACTGATTTAAATTATGGATTATGGGTTATCCAAACATGGGCAAATATCCTTATGATAATTGGAATAATGAAGTCGCAAGATAGAATAATCTTTTTCTCCAAATAGCCACACAGCTACCAAAAATTGCTTAAATACATTACAAAAACAACTAAAAGCCTATAGAGATATGCTTGGGTAAAGGTATTATTAATTAAGATAATGACCCAATTCAAAAAGCGTGTAATTAATTAATAAATATTAAATTAATTGATATTTAAGGGAAGGTATATATGGCTGATTTTCAATCTAGTAATGGCAATAAGACTGGTCCTGGGCAAGGCAATAGGGAGCAATTTGACCATTTTGATAGACTGGGTGAAGTTGATAAAAAAGACTTGAGTGCTACAAAACTGAAAGCAGATGACAAAGAAAGAAGCGTTGAAGATTTATTGGCAACCGAGGATGACACGAGGGGTGGCACTGTAGATCATGAGGGTGCTGGCGTTAAAAGACAAGATACGTCACTAGAGCTGAATTTTACAAAAAGTTCTGGCATAAGCATACCGTCTTTAGAAGAATTTAGTAAAAAACCTGAAGAAGCTAGAAATGCCGAAGAAGGATCTGTAGATCAAGATGATCAATTAATTGGGGTAAGGATTCAATTACCTGACACAAGCATAATCCCTGTAAAAATAAATCCAGCAGAAGCTCAGATAGGTGTAAGAATAACTCAAGACAAGCCTATTCCCCAGCAAGAAGGGGTTGTCGACAACAATGTACCAGATAAAATTGATGAACGTATACCGGTAGAAGATCCGATTGTTGATGATGACGACGATGACGACGACGATGATGACGATGACGACGATGATGACGATGAAAACACGTCTTGGTAAAACTTTGCTGAACTAACAGATAGCCATAAATTCTTCGCAAGGCTTTTTATAAAAATTGTTAGGGTTGAAACTAGTGTTGTCATAATATTTTATTTAGTTTAAGATCCTGCTAAATTATTTTATTGATTGGACATTATAGTGAACGGGACGAAAAAGCAAAATTATTCATTAGATCAACTAAGCGATTGCATAAAAATTCTTTCAGCAGACGCCGTGGAGAAAGCAAAATCAGGACACCCTGGGTTACCCCTTGGTTTTTCTCAAGTCATGACGTGCCTTGCATTCGAATTTCTTAAATTCAATCCCCACGACTCTAAATGGTTCAATCGCGATAGACTTGTTTTGTCTGCTGGTCATGGTTCTATGATGTTATATTCATTCCTTTACTTAACAGGATATAAGGATTTTCCTTTAAATGATATTAAAAATTTTAGGCAATTATATTCTAAAGCAGCAGGACACCCAGAAAATCATTTATTTGAAGCAATAGAAACAACTACTGGCCCACTAGGGCAAGGTCTTGCAAATTCAGTTGGTATGGCTATTGCCGCCAAAAAATACCAAGCTGAATTGGGAGATAATATATGCAACTATAAAACATATGCAATAGTTGGGGACGGCTGTTTGATGGAAGGTATTTCTTATGAAGCGCTCTCAATCGCTGGACACTTGAAACTGAACAATTTAATCATACTTTTCGATGATAACGGGATATCCATTGACGGCAAAGTTAGCTTAGCAGTGTCAGAAAATCATTTAATGAAACTTGAAGCATTTGGATTTAATGTTGCTTCGGTAGATGGTCATGACACCACGCAAATTTGCCAAGCTTTGAGTGACGCGCAATTATCTGATAAACCAAGTTTCATTGCTTTTAAAACAAAAATTGGCAAAGGAACAAAGGACAAAGAAGGGAGCGAAAAATCACACGGATCTCCTCTTGGACCCGATGAGATTCAACACCTTAAGAGTAATATAAGTTTTGCTGGAGAAGAATTTTTTATACCCGAGGATATTAAGCAATTATGGGAACAAGCTTGGTTAAGGAATCAAGCCGAGTACAGCTCTTGGCAAAAAGAATTTGCTGCACTTTCATCGGCGCAAAAAGCCTATATCAACAAAGCCAAAATCACTCTTCAAAAAGATATTCCTACACCAACTAAACCAGAAGCTACAAGAGTTTCCTCGGGAAGAATAATTGAATCTTTAATGCAAAACGAAAATAAAACAATCGTAGGGTCCGCTGACTTAGCTAGTTCAAATGGATTAACAAACCAGGCATGTAAAGTAATTAACTCAAATGATTTTAGCGGAAATTTTATTCACTATGGAGTACGAGAAAACGCAATGGCAGCTATTATGAATGGGCTAGCTTTGTCTAATTTTCTACCCATTGGCGGAACATTTTTTGTCTTTTCAGACTATATGAGACCTTCAATTCGTTTAGCTGCATTAATGGGATTGCCGGTAATTTTTGTCATGACTCATGACTCAATAGGCGTCGGAGAAGATGGCCCTACACACCAACCAATTGAGCATCTAGCCTCTTTTCGCGCAATGCCCAATATTGATGTATTTAGACCAGCTGATTTTATTGAAGTAAAGGAGTGTTACGAAATCGCACTTAAAAATACTACAAACCCTTCAATGATTGTACTATCAAGACAAAACGTATCTCAAATAAGGATAGACTCAGACAAAAACCAATCAGAAAAAGGCGGATATATTATTTCAGAAGCTCACAAGCCTAAATCAATAGATTTTACTATATTCTCTACAGGATCCGAAGTAAGTCTAGCTATGGAAGTACAAAAAGTACTCGAGGCACAAGATTTGTCAGTACGTATTTGTTCAATCCCATGCTTTTCAACTTTGTTGAGACAAGGAAAAAATTACCTTCATGAGCTCCAAGGAAACGCTAAAGACCTTGTTGCAATTGAAGCTGCAAGTAGTTTTGGTTGGTCCAGTATTATCGGCTTGGAGGGAATCTTTTTTGGACTTGATACATTCGGAGCTTCTGCGCCAGCAGAAAAGCTTTATGAGCACTATGGCCTTAACTCTAGCATCATTTCACAAAAACTTTTATCTCATAAAAAAACGTGATTTTTTGTTAAGAAAGTATCTCAAACAGGTTTGGTTACCATCAAAATAAAGATAGTAGTTAAACTAATAAAGGCTGGCCAACCTAATAAAAACCAACATTTGAATAATTTATAATATTCAGCAGGTAGCTCTTCGTTATTTGCATAAGCTTTTAAAGCTAAATTTCTTAATCTGATTTGAATCCATATCACTGGCAACCAACAAATCACAGAGATAGAATACCCTACATAAGTTAAGACTAGCCATAATTCATCAAAGTCATAGCCCATTATCTTGATTAAAATGATACCGCTAATTGGCTGAATAATAACGCTTGGAGTAGTAAATATAAAATCAGCAATAACAGTAGTTTTAGCCGCGTAGGTCTTTGCCGCCAAGTCTCCTGTTTTATTAGCCCACCACATAAAAAAGGCAATTCCTATTCCAGTACCAAATAGAATTGTAGAAGTGATTATGTGTATAATTTTAACAAATAGATACCAGTCCATCATTTATCACTTTCTATTGCTAAGATAACTAGAGTAAGAAGTATAACTGGAATATTTTTAGTAAGCGAACCAAGCGGATCTAACCACAATACCGGGTCAAAGAATGTTAGCACCAGAGTATATCCAATTATAACTGAAATTTGTATCAAGCAAGTTATAGTTATCTTTCGTTTAACTATTAGAAATATTCCAAGCATTATATCAAGCAAACAGGTGGCATAAAATATGGCTGATGCAAATGATTCAGCGAAACCTAAATTCTCTATTATCCTTATTCCATTTTTAGAAGACACCAACCCAATAATTCCAGAAGCTATCCAAAACAAGCTAAGCACCCATTTTAGAAGAGGCTTGAGTAAAAACAACCTAGCGTGCCATAACGACTGAACAGTAAGGGGGTCACAAGATAAACCTAGGTGAAAAGTTTTTGGAACGACCGATGTAAATTCAATAAAATCTTTTTTATCTGCTATATTAGGGTGCATCATCATCTTGTATGACGTGCTGTTTAAAGGCCCCCTCCCAATTTTATCTGCTATCCACACCATTAATTCGATAAATATCAGAGGAATCTTAATAATAAGAGCCGGTGATAGACCCATCCACTCTCTAAAACTAACTAATATATCTTTAACAGCTACAACTTCAGGACCAACAATTTTGAGCGTTCTTTTAATTTCACTGTCTCTTTTTGCACAATGCAAAACTACATTCGTTAAATCACTCATGTGTATTGGTTGGAATTGCTGCGATCCATCACCCATAAGAAAAATAAAATATGGAATGGAAGCAAGACCTCTTAGTAGAGATGTCCCTCCATAACAACCACTTGCATACACCAACGATGGTTGTAATATCACCCAATCAATAGTGGTAATAGTTTGAAGATAATTATCCGTTGCCTTCTTGGTGATAGAGTAGTCAGTAGTTTTTTCATCATCTATTCCAAGCGCGGATATATGAATAATTCTTTTTATTTTAGCTTGCTCACAAGCCTCAAAAAGGGCTTGAGGACCTTTTATGTGTACATTATCTATTTTGTTGTCACCGCTAGAATTTAATACTCCAGCTACATTCACAACAACATCAATATTTTCTAGCTTTTCAATCCAACTTTCTGGAGTTATATCTACATTAAAATCACAGGCAACAACTTCGGCTAAAGGAAATCTTCCTTTAGTTTTTTCTACATCTCTTACGCAACAAACAACCTGATGATTATCGTTTAAAAAAGATGCTGCAATATAGGAGCCAATAAAACCGCTTGCTCCAACTATTAATACTCTCAATTTGATTACTTATGGGTACAGAAAAAATGTTACCTTATGATTATCTACTTATGGTAATTTGGAAGCAATATGTAAGTATTTTTAAAACTATAAAATAACAATAAATCGTGATATATATATTGGTCGTTTTTAGAAATGGATCTAACGATAACAAGACTTAAAGTCTTTAGATACAAAGAAGAAACGGCTTGAGTTGTTGTAATTAATCTGGGAAAGGTAAATGCATCTCACCGTCTCTCCTTGTTATCTACTCCTCCTTAGCTTTCGCTAGAACTGCACACACTAGGATAACCTGCATCAGTAAAAGAATAAATTGTTAACTTCAGGTTACGGACATAAGCACCATACTTATATCTTAAGTTTAATGCTAACAGCATAAAAACTTACTGTCTAGTAAAAAAGATCATTTTTTCAAAAAATTTAAATTTTAGGTTGTGTAGTTTTTACTAAGTATATAATCAACAATGGAGTTAGTTAAGAACCAGTTATAACAGAATAACATTAGTTATTAATAAAGCAGCGCTTTAAATTTATATTTTATAGTTCTTGCAGAAATTCTTCTAGCTCTTTTATAGTTGAAATACTGAATGTTTTAAAATTATGGGGTGATTTTTTAGCCAATCCAGTGAGTACCTTTCCAGGCCCAATTTCAACTAGCTCTGTTATACCTAGAGCTTTAAATTCATCCATAGTTTCACGCCATTTGACGGCGCCACAAATCTGCTCTAATAAATTTTGTTTAATTTGATTGGAATTTGTTTCGGCTTTAGCAGTTACATTACAAATCAAAGGAACTTTGGGCTGCATAAATTCAATACCAGAAAGAGCTTGTTTCATTGGCAATTCTGCAGCTTTAATTAGAATTGAGTGAAAGGGAGCACTAACATTAAGCTTTATTGCTTTATAACCAGTATCTTTAAGAATAGCAACTACCCGATCAACATTATATTCATGACCACTTATAACAATTTGTCCCTCAACATTATCATTTGCTATTTGACAAACTCCATGATCAACCACTGCATCTAGCATCTCTTGAAGTTTTGCCGCAGTAATACCAATACATGCAGCCATTGCCCCTTCACCTTTTGGTGAAGCTTCTTGCATAGAGGTAGCTCTTATTTTTAATAACATAGAAGTATTTTCAAGACTAATTGCATCAACAGCACAAAGGGCGCTGTATTCGCCCAAAGAGTGACCAGCAACGACTTTACAAAGCTCTTCGACCTTTTTACCCGATTTTTCAAGTAATACTTTTAAAATAGCAACTGAGGTGGCCATAATCGCTGGCTGGGTATTTGTTGTAATTGACAAAGCCTCTGTTGGACCATTAAAGATAATGTCACTCAGTTTATAGCCCAGCTCATCATCCACAGATTCAAAAACTTGTCTTGCTGTATTTTCAGTATCAAAAAAATCTTTACCCATTCCGATGCTTTGAGATCCTTGACCCGGGAAGATAAATGCTCTATTCATAATTATGGTGTAAATTAATTATTTATTTTTATTTCTTCTGATTATGAGAATTCTTTCTGTACTGTCAATTATTTTAACAATCTTCTTCACACAAACAACAATTCTTGCTCAGGAAACGAGTGAATCAAAAGTATTTAAATTGATAAAACAGAAAGACTGGCAAAATGCACTTAATTCCTCAGGCAAAGCTAATAACCCAGCTCTTAAGAAAATTGTACTTTCGCAACAATTTCTTGATTCCAACTATTCTGGCAATAGTTTTGAAAAAATAATCCAGTTTTTACAAGAAAATCCGGGATGGCCTCAAGAAGCTGGATTGAGAGTCAGCGCCGAGAATCTTTTAAATGATGCAACTAATAGCTCGTTAGTTTTTAAGTGGTTTCAAAGCAATAAACCTCTTACTGGTAGGGGATACAAATATTACGCTCTTGCAGCGGCTAAGGTAATTAAAGACCCTCAAAAACTTTCTCCCATTATAAAAAAGGGTTGGCATAAGGGAAGTTTCTCTCTACCAGAGCAGAAAGCCTATCAAACCAAATTCAAAAATTATCTTGATATAAAAGATCATATTAAAAAAATCGATAATCTTCTTTTTGCCGATAGTACCACAGCTGCTAAAAATAATTTATACCTAGTCGGGGCCGACTATAAGAAATCATTTGAAGCGCAAATTGCACTTATACAGAAAGGAAGCAATGCACTGGGTAGATTTGGTAATATCCCAAAGAAACACTACACTCCTGGCTTAATTTATAGGTATATCGAACTAAAAAAGAAAAATTTACCTTCTAGCTCAGAAATTGCAAACCTGATAATGATGGCAAAGTCGGATCCTGAAAACGCTGATAAATTTTGGAAAATACAATCCTATCTTGCACGTGAATACATTGAACATAAACGATATAATGATGCATATAAAATAGTTTCTTGCCACTTTACTGAGAACGCAGCTAACAAAAGTGATGCAGAATTCTTAGCTGGCTGGCTATCTTTAAGGTTTTTAAATAAAGCTCAATTATCGCTTGAACACTTCCGTAGCTTTAATGAGGCTGTAAAAACTCCTATGAGTAAATCCAGAGGAATTTACTGGTTAGGACGGGCTCACGAAGCACTAAAAGATAAAGAAAAAGCTGCTAAGTTGTACAACTTAGCAGCGACAAAATATCCTTACACTTTCTATGGTCAAGTGGCCGCTTCTGAAATAGGAATGAAAAAGATGATTTTTCCTTCAGACATTAATCTAAAACAACACAAAGTAACCGCTTCAAACAATGCTAAAGTCCATATAGCAAAAGCGACACATCTTGTATCAAAATACGGCTCAAACGCTCTTAGCCAGCTATATATAAAAGCAGCTATAGAAAAAGCAGAGAACACAACAGATATTATAGACTTAGCTGCCCTACTGAGCACATCTGCAAATATTCACCACATGGCTTGGCTCACCAAATACGCCCTGCAAAAACATGTGTTGATCAAAAACTATGCTTTCCCAACTCCATATAAATCAGGAGCACAATTGCCATTAGAAAAAGCTTTAATGTATAGTATAATCAGACAGGAATCAGTATTTGATCAGCGCGCCATAAGCAGTGCTAATGCTATGGGCTTAATGCAGCTAATAAAAGGAACAGCATGTGATACAGCGAAATCTATTGGTGATGCCTGCGTTATTTCAAAACTAACTTCAGACCCATCATATAATATGAGACTTGGAAGCAATTATTTGAAACAACTAATCGAAAAATTTGATGGTTCTTATATTATGGCAATTGCGGCTTATAATGGTGGCCACGTCAAGAAATGGTTAGGAATTTACGGTGACCCAAGAGAAATGGACGACCCTAGAGATGTTCTGGACTGGATAGAATCAATACCATTCTATGAGACAAGAAATTATGTTCAGAGAGTGCTAGAAAATTTACAGATATATAGAAGTATATTAAACGAAAATAATGGTTTAAGAATAGTGCAAGATTTAGTATTAAACAAAAAGAAAGGTACAGGATGAGTAAATTTTCAGTCGGTGACATAGCTCCGAATTTTTCAATTAAAGTATCTGAAGATACAACCATTAACTTGGAGAGTCTCAAAGGTAAATATGTAGTATTATATTTTTATCCCAAAGACAACACACCTGGGTGCACTATCGAAGCAAGAGACTTCAACTCTCTTAAAAAAGATTTTTCAGCTCTTGGTGCTGAAATAATTGGCGTATCAAAAGACCCACTTGCTTCACATGAGAAATTTCGTAAGAACCATGATTTACAATTTCATCTTGGAACCGACACTAATGGAGATCTATGTGAAAAGTTCAGCGTTTGGGTAGAAAAGTCGATGTTTGGAAAGAAATACATGGGTATAGAAAGAGCTACATTTTTAATAGATCCAGAAGGAAAATTTGCTTATATCTGGCCTTCAGTCTCGGCTTTAGGGCATGCAAAAGATGTTCTAAAAAAACTAAAAGAAATTAAGTAGTCTCTCCGTCAAAACTCTAAATTTTTGATATAATTTCAAGAATTTCAAAAATAAATCACCGCACATTCATTTTTT
>NZ_JARJFB010000076.1:0-9102 GCF_034554655.1 Candidatus Megaera venefica | reverse complement strand
AAAAAATGAATGTGCGGTGATTTATTTTTGAAATTCTTGAAATTATATCAAAAATTTAGAGTTTTGACGGAGAGACTATTAAACTTGAGTTTGACATAAGAAAAGATGGCAATCTTCGGTTAAATTATTAGTCTATTTATGGATAGAAGCTCTTAGGTGAAGTAGCAAGTCATCTTGAACTTGATTCAGGATCTTCTTTCTGGTGTGCCCCAGAGATCATGCAACACCCCTAGTAAATAATATGACAAGTTACAACGCACTATATTCTTAAGAGTAAGTTTATAAGCAACAAAATAATAACACACAAAATGCATTATTATTTACTGTATTTTACGTAATAAAAGACTTGCATTAGTTCCACCAAAGCCAAAAGAGTTTGATAGCACGTAATCTATTTTTGTTTCCTGCGCAATCAGTGGCACCAAGTTTATCTGCGCTTCATCAATAGGATTATGCAAATTTAGCGTAGGCGGTGCAATTTGATCACGTATTGCTAACACAGCAAATATCGCTTCAACACTACCTGCAGCACCGAGTAAATGACCAATAGAAGATTTGGTTGACGACATTTTGATAGACTTATTACTCTCAAACAAGGTTTGCACAGCCACAAGCTCGATTGCATCACCTGCTTTAGTAGATGTTCCATGTGCATTTATGTAATTTACATCTTCAGGTTTCACTTTTCCATCTTTTAACGCATTTTCCATTGCTCTAAAAGCACCGCGTCCACTTGGCGAAGTCATATGAAAAGCATCACCAGTTAAACCATAACCACAAACCTCAGCATAAATTTTTGCACCCCTCTTAACCGCGTGCTCATATTCTTCCAAAACTACTATACCGGCCCCTTCTCCCATAACAAAACCACAATGATCTTTATCCCATGGTCTTGAAGCTCTGCTTGGTTTGTCATTAAAATCAATGGCAAGAGCTCTGGCAGAAGAAAATCCAGCCATGCCAACTGGAGTAACCGGGGCTTCAGCACCACCAGCAACCATCACATCTGCATCACCATATTTGATCATTCTTGCAGCATCTCCTATAGCATGAGCTCCAGTAGAGCATGCCGTTGCTACAGCGCTGTTTGGACCAGCAAAACCATACATTATAGAAATATGTCCAGATATTAAATTTACAAGAGAAGCTGGAATAAAATAAGGACTTACCTTAGGATTCTCGAGATTATGAAATTCCAATGAGGTTTTTTCAATCATGCCAAGTCCACCTATACCAGAACCAACCATGACACCCGTACGCTCTTTTGAGATTTCATCTTCTGGTTGCCAACCACTATCAGCAATAGCTTCAATAGCTGCTACAAGGCCAAAATGAATAAATCTATCCATTTTTCTCAGTTCACGCGGGGGGACAAGTTTTTCAGGTTCAAAGTCACTAACCATAGATGCTATTTTACATGGCAGTTTACTAGTATCAAATTCAGTAATAATCTTTACACCGCTCTTCCCAGATAATATACCAGACCAAGTATCTGGTACATTTTTTCCGAGCGAAGTTACAGCACCAACTCCTGTTATTACTACTCTTCTTAGTGACATACGCTAAATCTCTTAGTTTGTGTAGCGGTAATTTATGCGTTAATATGCTTTTCTACATATTTAACAGCATCAGATACTGTCAAAATTTTGCCAGCTTCTTCATCTGGAATATCGCAACCAAAAGCGGCTTCTATTGCCATCATCAACTCTACTAAATCCAAGCTGTCTGCTCCCAAATCATCAACGAACTTGGATTCCAGAGATATACTTGTCGCTTCAATTCTTAGAGTTTCGGCAACAGTTTTAATAACTTTTTGTTCGATATTATCGCTCATATGTAAAAACCTTTTTTAGTTTCTTGTCATTGAAATTTTGGATCACCAAGATTCCTGGTTTCATCCTTTTACCACAAAAAAAAATCTTTTGCTAGGATAAAAAATCTTCACACTAACAACATTCCACCATTAATGTGAATAGTCTGCCCAGTTACATAATTAGATAAAGGGCTCGCCAAATAAGCCACTGCATACGCTATATCTTCTGGTGTACCAAGAGCTTTACTAGGAATCTTTTGCATAATTGCATCTTTTTGCGCATCAGTTAAAGCGGCTGTCATACTTGATTCGATAAATCCAGGAGCCACAGCATTGATAGTTATACCCCTGCTAGCAACTTCAAGAGCCAAAGATTTAGTCATACCGATAAGCCCCGCCTTTGAAGCACAATAATTTGCTTGCCCTGGATTACCAGAGACACCAACGATAGAAGCTATATTGATTATACGCCCATATCGCACGCGCATCATTTTTTTAATTGCCGCTCTATTTAGAATAAAACCAGCTTTCAAATTAACATTAATAACTTCATCAAAATCTTCATCTGTCATTTTGATTGCTAAATTATCTTTAGTTATACCAGCATTGCATACAAGTACATCTAGTTTTTCAATATCATCTAATAACGCATTACATGCACTAGCATCTCTGAGATTACATTGTTTAATTGTATAATTACTACCAAGCTCTTTCCCAAGCATTTCAAGCTTTTCTATGTTACTACCGCTTATATATACATGCGCTCCAAGTTTGTGCATGAGTTTAACAATGGCGCTACCTATGCCACCACTCGCTCCTGTTACCAAAACATTATTACCAGCCAAATTTATCATTTACTGTCCTCTTATACTATTGTTTATATATCATCGTGAGTTAAAGACTCTTCTGGACCTCTTGCTATTACGAAATCACTACCCGCGTTTAGTAAATGGGCTTTTATCTTCACCTCTAATTCACTCGCAATCTGAGGATTATCCCTCATAAACTGCTTAGCATTTTCACGCCCTTGCCCAATCCTTATACCGTTATAAGAGAACCAAGCCCCAGATTTCTCTACAAATTCGTACTTCACACCAATATCTACTAACTCCCCTTCTTTTGATATCCCACGATCATACATTATATCAAAATCCACTACTTTAAAAGGTGGAGAGACTTTGTTTTTTACTACTTTTATTCTAGTTTGATTGCCAACTACTTCCTCTTTGTCTTTGATTGACCCCACTCGCCTAATATCAATTCTTACTGAGGCATAAAATTTCAAAGCATTACCGCCAGTAGTCGTTTCGGGATTGCCAAACATCACTCCGATTTTCATCCTAATCTGATTAATAAAAATAATCGTACAATTAGTTCTTGAAGTTGAAGCTGTTAGCTTTCTCAAAGCTTGACTCATCAATCTAGCTTGCAACCCCATATGGGAATCACCCATTTCTCCATCTATTTCTGCTTTTGGTACGAGAGCAGCAACACTATCAATAACTATAAGATCTATTGCTCCTGAACGCACTAATGTATCAGTAATTTCTAGAGCCTGCTCCCCAGTATCAGGTTGCGAAATAATCAACTCATCTATATTTACGCCTAATTTTTTAGCATAAACAGGATCAAGAGCATGCTCAGCGTCAATAAATGCACAAGTTCCACCTTGTTTTTGAGCTTCAGCAATCACATGTAAAGTTAGAGTTGTTTTACCAGAACTCTCTGGTCCAAAAATTTCGATAATTCTTCCTTTTGGTAATCCACCCACTCCAAGCGCAACATCAAGACCTACTGAACCAGTGGGGATTGCTTCAATATTCATTTCTTGGCGTTTACCAAGTATCATTACCGACCCTTTACCGTAACTCTTTTCAATTTGGCTTAGCGCCGCTGCTAAAGCCTTGTCTTTTTCCATATTTTCCTCTTTTGTAAACTGAAATAGTACCGTTATGCATTTCAAACGATCCAAGCTAATGGATATTTATATTCTGACTAAAAAGGAAAAGCTAGTAAAAACTTGAATATTGTGCATAAATTATTTTGCTCAATAATCTATCTATGTTTTTTTGACCAAATGAATTTATTTTTCATTTCTTATATCAATCCAATGCTCGATAATTTGCTTTAAAACAGCTTCTTCAACCTCGACTTCGCGATCCTCAAAAGTTGGTAAAGAAAGTACCATTTCTTCTAGATATGGCAAATTATATTCCGGGATTTCTTCCTCAGAGTAGGCCTCTTCAAGCTCAGTGGCAATTTTTTCTATATCACTCCAATGCATCATATTTCCATTTATTAAAGTGGACAGTACTATTACTATTTAATACCGGCTACCAGAAAAAAAATAATAGTATATATTTACTAAGGGAATAAGATTTACTAGGTGAGATTATTATGCAACTACAAACACGTACACTACAAAAATTGCTTGATGACAGCTTAAAAGAAGACTACGGGATAAAGGGAGATATAACTTCAGACGCAGTGATTAATTCCGGAACTCAAGTTAAGTTTGCAATTAATGCTCGCCAAAATCTAGTTTTATGCGGAATACAGATAGCCCAATATTATTTTAATGAATACTCTTCTATTAAATACCAAATCCACCATACTGATTCCGAAATCGTACAGAAAAATACAGCCATTATTTCTGGCTCAGGCTTAGCAAAAGAGCTACTGTTGCTAGAAAGAATAATTTTAAATTATATGCAACACTTAAGCGGAATTGCGACTACAACTAGTAGTTATGTAGAGCTAGTCAAAGAAACAAAGGCAAAAATATTTGATACAAGAAAAACAACACCTATGCTAAGGCAACTTCAGAAATACGCGGTTACATGTGGCGGAGGATATAATCATAGACTTAGCTTAGATAGCGGTATTTTAATTAAAGATAATCACATTGCTATTTGTGGCGGCATTACTAAAGCCCTACAAAGAGCTAAACAATACAGTCCTCATTATACACGTATCGAGATTGAATGCGATACGCTTGAACAAGTAAAAGAATCTTTACTATCAGGTGCGGATATAATCATGCTGGACAATATGTCGCCTGAACAAATTCATGAAGCTGTCAAATTAATTGACAATAGAGCTATTATTGAAGCCTCAGGTAATGTATCTCTTAACACAGTAAAAAGTATTGCTGAGGCTGGCGTTGATGTCATTTCTGTTGGTAGAATAACTCATTCCTCAACATCTGTTGATATTGGTTTAGACATAATATGATAGATTCAACCGATCCACAAAAAGCTAAAACTGAGATAGAGCTACTGAGGGAGCAAATTAAAAAATATAATCACGAATATTACATTAACGATACGCCAAGTATTTCTGACGCTGAATATGACCAACTATTTCAAACACTCCTAAAACTTGAAGAACTATTCCCTAAGTTCAAGTCAGATGACAGCCCAACAAACACTATAGGTTCTAAAATTTTAGATAAATTTGGAAAGCACGAACATAAAGTACCTATGTTATCTTTGGGTAATAGTTTTTCTGAAGACGATGTTGCAGACTTTATCGAACGTATAAAACGCTTCCTTTCTATTAATTATTTTCCTGATATTTTCTGCGAACCTAAAATAGATGGTGTTTCATTTTCTGCAACTTATGAACACGGGAACTTAATACTTGGGGCCACCAGAGGCGATGGATATGTGGGAGAAAACATAACAGAAAATATCAAGACTATTGCCAGACTACCCCACCATATCAAGAACGCCCCTAAATTTCTTGAAGTTAGGGGCGAAATTTACATTGAAAAACAAGATTTTGAAAATTTGAATTTAAAACAATTAGAGCAAGGGAAGAATAAGTTTGCTAATCCAAGAAATTCAGCAGCTGGTTCATTGCGGCAGCTAGATACAAGTATCACCGCAAGCAGACCTCTTAAATACTTCATTTATGCCATTGGCCACGCTAGCGAGCAGTTCGCAACAACCCAAGAAAACTTGCTTAATAAACTTTCACAAATGGGATTTCAAACCAATCGACTATTTAATTTGTCTCATTCTTTAGAAGAAGTATTACAGTTTTATAACAAACTAAAAACACTGCGCGAGGGTCTTGCGTACGAGATAGACGGGGTTGTTTACAAAGTTAATGCATTTGATTTACAAAATCGACTCGGCTTTATCGCAAGAAGTCCACGATTTGCTACCGCCCATAAGTTTCCTGCAATTATTGGGCAAACTAGACTTAATGATATTACAATTCAAGTTGGTAGAACTGGAACCTTAACGCCAGTTGCCGAGCTTGAACCAATAAATATTGGCGGAGTGAACGTGTCGCGCGCGACTTTACATAATTTCCAAGAAATTGAAAGATTGGATATAAGAGTTGGAGACACGGTTCTGCTGCATAGAGCGGGAGATGTTATTCCTAAGATCACTGCAATTAATCTTGAAAAAAGACCAGATAACATTCCGAAATTTATTATTCCAGAGCAGTGCCCATCATGCGGCAATAAAGTTCATGTTGATCCAATAGAGGTAATACTAAGGTGTGACAATGGACTTAATTGCCCAAAACAATTAAGTGAATCGATAAAGCATTTCGTTTCCAAAAATGCAATTGATATAGAAGGACTAGGAGCAAAGCAAGTTGAGTTTTTTTTAGAAAAAGGATTCATCAAAAATCCAGCTGATATTTTTCATTTACACCAATTAAATGATTCTTCTTTCGTTAAATTAGAGAACATGGATGGTTGGGGTAAAAAATCGGTACAAAACCTTTTCGATAATATCGAAAAATCAAAACAAGTTACTCTACCTAAATTCATATACGCTCTTGGCATTAGGCACATAGGCGAAAGTAATGCCAAAATACTTGCTAAGGAATTTATCTCAGCTTCAAATTTCCTGAGTTCTATGCTAAACTTAGCAAGTGGACATCAAGAAATATTTGATTTATTGGATAATTTGGATGGCATAGGGAGCAAAATACTTAAAGACATAATGTATTTCTTTGAGTGCGAACAAAATGTTACTACTATAAACCAACTCTTGAATATCCTAACTATTAGTGATTTTAAAGATACAGCAATCTCAACAGCTTTATCTGGACAAATTATTGTGTTCACAGGCAGCCTAGCCGTGCTTTCTAGAAACGAAATCAAAGCACAGGCAGAGAAAATGGGAGCAAAAGTTTCTGCTTCTGTCTCAAGTAACACTAATTTAGTCGTTGCGGGAGATAATGCAGGAAGTAAGTTAAAAAAAGCTCTGGAACTTGGGATAAAAATTATCTCAGAAGATGAATGGATCAAAATTATCGAGGAGAATAAATGATCAAAAATCGGTTAACTCTATTACGTCAAAAAATGGCCTTAGCCGGCTTTCAAGGGTATCTTGTTCCATCATCTGATGAGTATTTGAGCGAATACACCCCACTTTATGCAAAAAGGCTCGAGTATATAACTGGCTTTACTGGTTCCTCTGGCCTTGCATTAATTCTAGAAAATGCAGTGTTATTTTTCACTGATGGAAGATATATCACTCAATGCTTTACCGAGCTTGATGACCAACTATTTGACGTCTATGACCAACAACTTATCCCCTCTTTTTCCTGGAGTAATTTTGTCGAAAAAGATGCTATAATAGCTTATGATCCAAGCTTATTCACTGCTCCTAATTTACAAAAATTTTCTGGATTGAATTTAAAAGATTATACTCCTAATTTAATAGATGAGATTTGGGATAGTCAACCAGCAAAGCCAAACTCAAAAATATTTGACTACCCAATTGAATATGCTGGCATTGGCTGGGAAGAAAAAATTCAAAACTGTCGCTACATAATTGAAGAGAATAAAGCTGATTCTTTAGTAATTTGTGATCCCACCTCTGTATGTTGGCTACTTAACATTAGAGCTAGTGATATTGAATTTTCGCCTTTGTTACTCGCAAACATGATTATTACTAAAAGTGAAGCGTATTTATTTACTGATGAGAAACGTTTTGATACTGGTTTAATAAGAGATGGAATAAGTATATTACCTTATGTTGAATTTCCACAAATAATAAATAATCATCAAGGAGTCATTTTATTCGATGAAACACAATGTTCTATTTATCTGTCTTCCCTTATCAAAAAAGGTAAGTTCAAGCAGTTAAAAAATCCATGCATGCTCTGGAAAGCCTGCAAAAATAATGTGGAAATTGATTATATGAAACAAGGCCACATTCAAGATGCTGTGGCGGTATGTGAGATGCTAAGTTTTATGGTTGATGAAGATATTAGCTCCCTTAGCGAATATGATTTAGGAATCAAGTTAACCAATTTCAGACGCAATAGAGAGAGATATATCTATGATAGTTTTCCTACCATTTGTGGATTCCAAGAGAATGGCGCTATTATCCACTATAGAGCTGATCAGGATAAGGCAAAAACAATAAGCGGGGATGGATTATTACTAATCGATTCAGGTGCACAATATTGGGGCGCAACAACGGATATCACAAGGACAATAGCTATTGGCAAAATTAAACCAGAATATAAAACATTCTATACCAATGTACTGAAAGGTCATATCGCACTTGCTATGATAAAATTCCCACAAAAAAAAGTAACAGGAGCAAACCTTGATATTCTAGCAAGGCAATATCTGTGGCAATCTGGTCTAGATTATCCTCACGGAACAGGTCATGGGGTCGGCAGCTTTTTAAGTGTTCACGAAGGCCCCCAAAATATTAGTCTAACAGCCTACGGCACATACATTAAAGTTGGAATGGTTGTCTCGAATGAACCTGGATATTACTTACCGGGAGAATTTGGGGTCAGAATAGAAAACTTGATGCTTGTTAAAGAGTCATTGTTGCCTGGGTTTTTAGAATTTGAAATGCTTACTTTAGTTCCTTATGCAAAAGAATTAATCGACTTTACTATGCTAAATCAGCATGAATATTCATATTTAAAAACATATTATCAGACTATAGGTAATAAAATATTACCTAAGTTATCAATACAAGCTAAGTCATGGTTAAAAAACCAGTTAGATATCAGCCTAAAGAAGCTGAGTTATACTCCAGGCAAAATAAATTTTTAGTATTAATTAACCTGAGTTTGATGTAAAGGAGTAAATACTTTTTGAAAATTAGAACGAAAGCCTGTCATCCTAAGCTTGACAGGATCCCAGACAACGGAAAGAAGATCCTGAATAAAGCTCAGGTTATACTTATGTACAGGTTCAGCAGACCTTATTCAATTAGTCTCTCCGTCAAAACTCTAAATTTTTGATATAATTTCAAGAATTTCAAAAATAAATCACCGCACATTCATTTTTT
>NZ_JARJFB010000075.1:0-9242 GCF_034554655.1 Candidatus Megaera venefica | reverse complement strand
TCAACTTTGATAATTTTAGAATGGATTTATAAGGTTTTAAACACAATCTGCTGAACTCAGCTTTGAAAAATGACAGTCAGTTAGTTAGAAATACTACGCAAGGAAGTTCAATAGAAGCAATGGATAAGTTGCTAAAATATTCAGAAATATTAGCAGAGTCCACGATAATACCAGCTCACTATAAAGGCAATAAGGGCGATATCTTTGTAGCGGTACAAACGGCATACAGAATGAACCTAGATCCGATGATGGTAATGCAAGGGACTTATGTTATACAGGGCAAATTGGGTATGACTAGCGCATTTGCCATATCACTGGCGAATAGCAGCGGTTTGTTTGTAGGTGGGATAAGATATAGAGTACAAAAACTCGGTGAAGACATAGAAGGTTCAGTTAAGTTTTATAATAACGGTACAGAAGACAAGAAAAAAGTTCAATTTTCTAATATACAAGTTACTGCATATACTAATTTAAAAAGCAATGGTGAAGAAATAAGCTATACTATCGGCATGAAAGAAGCGATAGCCGAAGGGTGGACAACGAAAGCAGGTAATAAATATCAGAGCCTACCTGAACTAATGCTGCGTTATAGAGCTGCTACTCTGTTAATTCGCACTCATGCCCCTGAAGTCATCAATGGTATGCACATGACTGAGGAATTAGAAGATGTACATAGTGCAAAAACTATGAGAACGGTAGAAAGCTCAACCAAAGAAAATAAAGCCGCAAGCCTTTTAGACAGCTTTTTAGAAGTTGAAGAAATTATTGGTGATACAATAGAAGAAGGCAAAGTTTTAGAAGCCTTACCTGCTATCCACAACGATAACTGTCTAATGTTACATGGATTAATTGCTCAGCATAACATTTCGCAAGAGTTAGTTTCAAAATGGTGCGATGCTGCTGGAGTTACTACATTAGAGGAATTAGACAATAATAAAGTACAATCGTGTATTGATTATATTATCAAGAGAAATCAAGATGATAGTAATGTTAGTCAAGATATAGAGAGGCAACTATTATGAGCGACTAAAGGTTTACGGCTTACAGACAAGTAACCTTAACTCGTCAATCAATAATAATAGAAACAGAATTAAAATAGCTCAAAGCTCTAATATTCTTAATTCTAGGCTTAGTTATCAGCTTTTGGTTCAAATAATTACCCAGGCTTTGTTGTATGAATAAAATTCTTCAATTTCAATAACATAATGTGGTATAGAGTATTTTTCGCTATTCTAGAATTTTAAAACTATTCTTGTATAAACATGCCAAATACTTTCTCCTCAAAATCGAAACGCAAATACCATATTATCAACTGGAAAGACTATAATAATGGCTTATGCAACAGATATAACCTCGATGTATGGTTTAATCCCAAAATCATTAATAAATGGTATTTCAAACCTAAAACTCGTAAACCAGGTGCTACTAAACTTTACTCCAAAACAGCTATTTTAACTTGTTATCAGTTAAAATGTCTTTTCGGCCTTTCTTTAAGAGCTACTCAAGGTTTTCTTGATTCCCTCTTCCGAAAATTATCTCTACCTATCTGTTGCCCTCATTATTCTCAACTATCTCGTAGGGCTAAAGAATTACGCAATATCAAACTCCCTTCTAGCCATAATAATTCTTTGCTTTTTGCTCTTATTGATTCCACTGGACTTAAGGTATATGGCCAAGGCGAGTGGCATGTAAAAATGCACAAAGCTTCTAAACGCCGTACCTGGCGCAAACTAAGTTTGCTTGTTGACCCTATTTCCCAAGAAATCATTGATAATAATCTTACTTCCTCTCATACTCATGATTCTATTGCTGCAATCCCTATGATTGCTAAACTACCTCATTCCATAGATGCCTTCTGGGGTGATGGTGCATATGACTCTTCTAATATTTACAAAATATTATTTGATAAAGGTATTAAACCTATCATTCCACCTCCTTGTAACGCTACTCTCTCGCGCCAGAATTTCCGCAAACAAAGATATCTTGGCCGCAAGAGCCTTGTGCAAAATAATCCTGCTATTGCTCCTAGAGATAGCGCAATTGAATATATCAATCTCTTTCCTGACAAAGAAGAGGGGCGACGCAGGTGGAAGCAACATAGTTCTTATCATCTGCGCTCTCTTGCCGAAACAGCCATGATGCGATTTAAGCAAACTTTCTCTGATAAACTAAAAGCTAGAACTCTTCAAAATCAACAAGCTGAAGTTAGAGTTAAGTGCTCTATTTTGAATAAAATGATCCAAATTGCTGCCGCTAATTCTTTTCCACTTCCCCAAATTAATTGATTTTTATTCCTTATAATCCTCTCTTTACCTTTATTTATAACACCTCTAATACTTATTTTTATATTCATACAACAACACTAATTACCCACAATTTCTGTGAGTAGCTTTGTGTATTTGTTCAAGAAAACATGACAAATTCAACATATTCTTGCTCTGGCTAAAAAATAGGCGGAAATGATACTCCTCGGAGCAGAGCTCCGAGGTATCTGACGGAATTGCTTAGCGCAATAAATAAGGTTATATTCTTGCGAAGCTAAGCTTCGCGGAATTAAACCGGAGAGAGATTAACAATTAAGTATATTAACGGCTCAGAAGTCTTAAGTTGTATAGATTTAAAATGACTAAAGAACATAGTTTTAGAGTGAGTAATACAATAAAATAAAAATTCACAATTACTTAAATCACCAAGTTTTAAGGTAGACTTTTGAACTTGCCATGTATTAATTTTACAAACCAAATTTTATTTTTCTATTTTGCGTTACATTTTTCTTTAACAAATTACTAAATAAACTTGGTATAAAATAAGTTATGGAGTCATAAAACCTAAACAACTAAATAATTTGGTAAAATCATGAAGAAATCGTTAGTAAAATTAGCCAATATATCGCTTACAAGTATTTTGTTAACCACTTCAGCTTATGCTTTTACTGAAGACGAATATAGAAGAGTAGCAATAGCGGTTAATACTCTTCAAAATATATATACGCTTGAGGATATACAAACGGCAATGAATACCAATAGAGATGGCATAATTGAAAATATAGCTTATCTACAAGGTATAGATCACAATAATATCAGGGAAGCATTAGCAGATATGTTTCCCCTTGTAGATCAAAACCCAGCTGAATTAGCGGCCATAATGCCAAGAGTAATACAACCCGTTCATATTCCGGCAGGTGGCAATGTATATACAAGAGAACAAATAAATAGTTATGAAAATCGTCTTGATAACGGAGAAATACTTAGTAATGAAGAATTAGCAGCTTATGGATTACGCAATTATAGTGTAGAAGTCGGAGAAGCTTTTAATAGCCTTTCTGACGAAGATAGAAGCTCAATAATGAGATACCAAGAGCTAAGAAACCGATTCATAAGATCTAATCAGGAAGCAGAAAATAGAAGAAGAGAATCTTTAGCTAGACAAGATGAATATAGAAACTTTAGGGGTGAAAGCCAGTTGCAAAGAAATAATCAAAATATTAATACTAGCGATCCTTATATAATAGATTTAGCAAATTATTCCGTTGCTAAGATTAATGATAACGAAGAGAAAGTGAACGGTTATTTAATTAAAACTTTAGATGATAATTATGTCGAAAATTGTACTGACATGAACACTAAATTAGACATGTTTAGCGCTCACTTTATGACTACTGATGATGAGAGTTTAGAAACAATTATATTAACACCGATACAATTAGAGGCGTCTCAAGTTCAAATAGAAAACGAAGTAACAAATAATGTTATAACTAATATTAACAATAGACTTGATAATGTCGGATTTATTCCTCTAGGTATTTCTTCGGGCGATAATGACAAATCTCTTTTAAACGGAGCTTGGGTGAGTGGTTTATACAGCCAAATTGAACAAAAAAACGACAATAAAACTAATCTCGGTTATAAAGGAAAAATATTGGGTCCAATTATTGGATTTGATACAAACGTAAACGAGAATACATTACTCGGCATAGCTTATAGTTATATACAAAGTGATATTAAATATAGCAAAAACAGACAAAAAACGAGTGCAGACAGCCATGCTCTATCATTATATACGCAAAGCCAAATTAATGATTTTTTATGGAATAATATATTTTCTGCAAGTATGGGTAATGTTAATAAAAAGATCAACAGACAAGTATTACCGTCTGTATTTAAGATAGGTACTGGCAAAACAAAATCAGAAAGTTATAGTTTAGATAGCAGTCTTGGTTATAAAATACATATAGCAGATACTAACTTTACAATAGTACCGCAAATTGGCGGAAGATATGCGGTTTACAAGGAATCGGGTTATAAAGAAAAAGGTTTCGGCATCCAAAATAAAACATATGGAGGAAAATCTACACAATCCCTTTTGGGTATGATCGGCGTTAAGTTTATAAGTAGAAATAAAATTTCAGAAGATACGGAATTGATGCCGTCTTTTGATTTATCGGTTGAAAATGAGCTTAGGGACAAAAAGCCAAAGATAAACAGTAAATATAGTGTTTTTACAGAAAAAATAATACCGATTAGCGGTGACCATAAAAAAGATACTTTAAAATATAATGTAGGTTTAAGCACTCTACTTGTTCATAAAAACATTGAAATGCTGGCAGCTTATAATTGTAGTTTTCAGAAGAAATATCAAAATCATCAAGGATATTTAAAATTTAAATTGTTATTCTAAATTCAGAGTTTTGTAGTTGAGATAGAGTCTTGACGGTATATATAATTGAAAAAATATTTATCACCTTTGATACGCTTATAAACTATCGCAAATAGGGAGTTAATATTTCTATTGCATTCGCTAAATATTTTTGATTAATTGAATAAAGAAAAGAAATTAGTATTTATAGTTTATATGAAACAAAGTGCAGATAATTTATTTAAAAAGTTTGATGAAAGTGCCGCTTATTTACAGAATACTATCGATCAGCGTAATAATATTTGGCATAATCGCGGATCTTATAATTATATAGAACAAGTCCCGTATACGCATAAATTTAAAGTTGGCGGTGGAGGATTTTGGACAAAATGGGTTCATAAAACCGAAACACGTTATCGCCCGGAAACGAGGTTTAACCAACAAAGCTACGATAATGATTGGAATAGCGCAACTGCTGTAGTAAATCAAGCAGAGAAGGTTTTCAATGACCATCAACAGTCTATCGTAAGCCAAATTGACTCAATGAGACAGGAGATTAAGTCGAAAGATACAGAAGTAACTCAGATTAAATCCCTAACCACGCAGCAAAATATTCTTAAGCAAAAATTGTCTCATGTAAGTATTAACTATTACAATCTCAACGAAACTATCTCGTTTGAGCTTGTTAAGCTAAATAGCCTACAAAATCAATCTCTTGCTACAACTAAAAAAATCAGTGAATTGTCTAGTCAACTCAACTCTATAGATCAAAGTATTAGTCATAAGGAAAAGCAAATTCAGTCAAGCTCTCTTATTCTCAAGGAGAAGGAAGTAGAAGCCGATAATAAGAAGTCTGAACTTGAGAATGCTCTATCTAAGATGAGTGATCTTGATAGGGCAAAAATAGCTTACAAGATGTTAATTACTGACAATGAGGAGGTTTTTCAATTAATTGCAAAACTAGGCTTTTCGTTAGAGTGTTTAGCCCATATTGCGGTTACTACGAATAATATGCAAGTTTTCGAATTCTGCCTGGAAATGGGAGTTAATTTTGACAATTATCTAATATCGGAAAAAGGACATTCTCTTGCTAATATGATTTTGCTCGGAGGAAATCAAGAGATGATTGCTGAAATGCTTGATTATCAAGGCGGCGCATTGACTAACTCAATAATGCAAGCTTGTACCAAGGGATATATGGTTGCTATTGAAAAAATGTATCTACACGACAAAGCATTGTTTCAAAAAAATTATATTGGTACTTCCATTCTAGAAGTCGCAATATGGCAGAATAATAATGAATTAGTTTCTTATATTGCGGAAAACGATCCTAAAGTTATAGAGGGTAGAACTTGTAAAGGAGAGAGTTATTTTCATCTGGCATTAAGGTATGAGTGCCATGAGATTATACAAATTATTAGCAAAAATATAGATTTAAAAGAAGAGTGCCTGTCATTATGCCAGAATAATAATCATAAGGTTTTTGAAGAGATAATTAAGCACGATCTATTAAGTCAAAATGAATTAAAAGAAATCTTTAATTTGAGTATAAAAAATTACCGATCTGATTTTGCACAAGTTTGTCTTAAAGCTATTAAGGACGTATCGGTTTTGTTGACTGAATCGATTATTAAACAAGATTTAGCTGCCGTAGAGTATTTACTAGACCCAAAACTGAAAATTTGTAATAGCACCATTCTAAGTGATCTGATTAATTCATATGATAAGTCTTCGGGTGAATATCAATTTATTATAGGGTTTGAAGACTTGTTCATCTCTGATCAGACTGATAATGGAGTAAAAACCAGCGGCGATACTATCCCAGATAATATTGATTAAAACTATCGGCTGCCAATTAACATAAAATTACGGTAATTTGAAATGAAACAAAGAAATCTAAAAGAAGAATATGAGCAAGCCCAGCGTGAATTGGCTAGCAATAGAGATAGTCTACAAATATTGCAAGGGAAGCGTTTAACCTTGCAAGGACAGAATAGCTCTTTGGAGCAATTGCAGAATATAGAGGATCAAATTAAATCAGTCACTTATCAATACTCCCAGATTTTGCCGAGGTTTAATGAACTTCAACAACGGTTAAACCAAGAAATCGAAGAGGAGAAAGGTTTAATAAATATTCAAAAAGACTTAGATAATAAAATACTTACTGTTTCTAAAACAATAAATCAGACTAAAGAACTCTTTCTAAGCCTTGATAGCATGCTGGCTGAATTTAGTGAACTTAACGGAGTAAGTATTAATACTGAAACTATGTTAATTAAAGTTACTCCTCCTAAAGAGCTAATGCAAAATCCAGAGTTAGCAAAGAAAATATGCGAAGAAAAAAGTATAAAGTCTTTTAATGAGGTTGTAGAAAAAATAGGCGATATTAACGTCGTTGATTCTAGTGGGATGACCTTGCTTATGTATGCATTAAAGCACGGTTTTTGGTATGGTGTTGAAAAGCTTTTATCTATGGATGCCGATGTAAGTATTTTGGATAATAACGGCTGTAATGCTTTGATGTATGCTTGCAGTATGTCTCATTTTAAATACGTAAAAATTATAGCCGAGAAAACTGATAATGTAACTGTTAAATCTAAATTAGGTAATACGGCTTTGCATCATTTATTACAAGGTGCAAAAATATTATATGCAAGTGATTTCGGTAGTGAAGGTAGTGAAATCAATTATGTCGGTGATGGTCGTGCTATAGTAGGTGAGGGCAAGGACGTCACACTAAACATCGGTACGGTTACTAGTATAGAAACAGACGGCGACAAGAATGCAATAAATAGTATAGTAATGGGTTCTAGGCCGAAGGATGGATTTAACATACATGAACAGAAAATTTTAAATATCATAGAACTTTTGACCACCGCTGGAGCTAATATTAATTCCATTAACGATGCTGGACTTTCCCCACTGTTCTTGTCTATGAAAGCGCAAAATAGATACCTAAGTAATAAGTTGTTTGAAACATATCCGGTTTCACTCGAAATTCATAAGAATATGACCGATCAATCAGGTATGAAACTGATTGTGTATTCTCTAGGAGATCCTAAGTTACTAAAACTAATGTTAGATTTAGGGTTGGACGTAAATACGACAAATGCAAATCAAAGTGCGCCTTCCTTATTACAGCAAGCCCTCTCAAACAGTTTGTTTGATGTAAGTAAAATATTGCTCGAATCAGGAGCGAATGTAAAATATTTAGATAATAACGGTAATAGCTGTTGGCATCATTTAGTTCAACATCACTCTCCAAATCATAGTGATGTAGCAAAGCTTGCTAAACTGTTATTACAGTATAGTGATGATATTAATTGCCGAGATAGCGCCGGAGCGACGCCGTTTTATGTCGCCTGTACAAAGGGCGATATTCAAATGATGATAGAACTAAAGAATCTTGGAGCGGATATCAATATACCAAACAAAGCCGGTTTTCATCCGATATATGCAGCTATTCATAACGGGCATACAGCCATAGTGGCAGAGCTGCTAAAGTGGGGAGTTAATATTGATTATAAGGTCGGCGGTTATACGCCTTTGCAATATTATTGTGAATTACCAAATAATAAAGTTGAAGTAGTAAAATTCTTATTAGACTCCGGGGCAAAAACAGATCATTTCGGTACAAACGGTATGACGCCTTTTCATATTGCGGCTTTTAAAGGCGATTTGGCAATAGTTAGATTATTGTTTGAAAAAGGTGAGTTAAACGTTGATTTAAAATCCTTGGGGAATAACGACTGCACTGCTTTATGGCTTGCTTCCCAGGAAGGAAAAATAGAAACGGTAAAATGGCTAACCCAGCAAGGAGCAAACCTAGATTCTGCAAGAATGATTGACGGTAGGAGCATTATACATGCTGCGGTTTATAAAGGGAATTTCGAAGTAATTAAGCATTTAATAGAAAAAGGAGCTAATGTAAATCAACCTAATAAAGCCGGGTTCACACCAATTTATGCCGCCTGTGAAAAAGCTAACTTTGATATTATCAAACTATTGATTGATAATGGGGCTAATGTAAATATTTGCGGCGAGAGTGGCGACTCGCCGATAGGAGTGGCAAGTAATTTTGCCGGAGTGGAAGTTATAGATCTTTTGGTAAAATCAGGAGCTAAACTTGACGTTTTATATGGAACTGGCTGCACTGTGGTGCATGAGGCATTTTACGGTGGTAATTTAGCGGTTATAAAATATATAATGGCTCAAGGATTGCCTGTTAATATTAAGTGTAAGGAGGGTAAGTTGCCTTTGCAATATTTACTTGAAACTAAGCTTGTATCTAAAGAAATTAAAGCGAATATAGTCAAAGAGTTAAAGTTAGCTTTAAGCGAGCACGGTATTGATGCTATTTATATTACTAAAGAACTATCTAATGAGGTATTTGAGCTTTTAGGTGAGAAAAAAGAACTGTTGTCTGATCTACTTCCTCAAAATGATACTATTACCGAAGTTGATACTTTAGGAAATCATGAAAATCATGATAGTACTCACAATGATTATGATTGATGAAAGAAATAAGTAGTGTAGGTGGCGAATACTATTCCTTTGCTCATTCGCTAGAGGATTCAATACCTTTAGTAATAGAAGAAGTCAATACA
>NZ_JARJFB010000074.1:0-9293 GCF_034554655.1 Candidatus Megaera venefica | reverse complement strand
AAAAAATGAATGTGCGGTGATTTATTTTTGAAATTCTTGAAATTATATCAAAAATTTAGAGTTTTGACGGAGAGACTAAATAGTATCACAATTTAAGTTTAATTTGATACTTAATATAATGCATACCTGCCTAGTCTAATTGAATTAGACTAGGCAAATCAAACCTATAATATTAAAGAACGAAATAATTTCTTAAGAAGGGGGTAATGAAGCACCATCTTGCTCCAATAACGCCAGTTTTGCTTTGTATTTGTAACGCCAGTTTGATATGAGGAGCAAATATTTTTGGTAAAAATTAGCTTTGAGCTTAAAGGCTCAAAAAATCTCATAACAACCCTATAGTAAAAGAGGTTGAATTTACAGTAAAACGTATTGAATTAGATAATTAACCTAAGAAACCTGGATAAGAGATCAGTGGGTTTATTAGTCAACATAGTTGTCATACTGTAAATTCATCAAGAGCAAACACCAGTTATCCCAGGCTTGCAAGTCATCCTGAATTTATTGGACTGCATGCATTCGGCCCACATGGTCTAATGAGATAGAAGAAGATCCAGGATCAAGCACGGGAACCTAAGTAGTAATCTTGCTGAATTTGATTGAAGCTTGCGTCTGTTTCTTGGCCTAGCGTCTTATGAGGTAGAAGAAGATCCTTGGCCAAAGGCATGTAAAGGCCAGCCAAGTTTTAGATGACTTGCCATGGCATAATTTCTTCTTACCAGGAGAATAAGCGATTAAACCCTTACGGATAAATTATAATATAATAAATCAGTTGTGATGATCTCCAAGGATCTTGATAAACATCTCTTCAACGTCTCCAAGACTCTGCTCAACGCTTTCTGAACTTACCCCGTATTTTTCACCCAAATTTTGTATATCTTCGTTATCTGTCTTAGCTTTTCTTGTTTCATTCAAAGCTTCTTTTACAAAGGCTTTATCTTGCAACAAAAGGCCAATTGTCTTAGGAGTCAACATAGCCCGTACTAGTAAGTCTAGAGCCTCTTCTGAAATGCCATTACTTTTTTGTTGCGCTCCCTGTTGTTTTTTTTCATTTTTATTTCTTTTTTTAGACATCCCTTTCCCCAATTTTAAAACTTAGTAAAAAGACTTCATCGTTTTCATTAAATACCTAGAAAAAACAGAAAACAGACTTAATTTTATTTAAAATCTTTATCACTTATCACAACTTCAGTCAAAGTAACGCCAATTTTTTCATCCACAATGACTATCTCACCCTTGGCAACCTTTTTATTGTTCACGTAAACATCTATTGGTTCTCCAACTGTACGTTCAAGCTCAATAACGGCTCCTTTCCCGAGTTTTAGTATGTTACTAAGAGACATTGTGGCAACTCCGAGCACAACCGAAACTTGAACTGGAACATCATAAAGAGCTTCCAACGTTAATTCTATATTATCATCACTAGCTTTCTTGTCAGCCATATTTTACCTATTTGTCGTACTTTTTAGTTGCTCTATTATCTTATCTATTTCAGCTGAAAGCTGTTCTTGATTGTATTCAAGCCTTGTATCTAGCCATTCCAAACTACAATCATCTTTATTCAGCTTATCGTCCTGAATGATTTGAAAATTATCTTTAAATCTACTAGGAATTTCATCCGATTGCAAAACTTCTGTGCAGAAAGCATAGCGATCTGGGTGAATAGTCAAAGTAATTAAACCTTCCTTATAGAAATTTTTTAGCTTCTCAAACAAACCATGTCTAATAATTTCCTGAAAATCAGCAGGTAATATTAGATGTAGTTTCTTTGCAATGCCTGCAATAGCTTCTGCTGATACTTTAGCAATTTGCGAGTCAATTTCTACTGCAGGAACAATACTCTGCAATTTTTCTTTAAATAAATCAGCAAACTTATTTTCTGAAGTAAGCTCTTCTAGTTGCTTTTCATAATTAAGCTTCGCCTCATCATAACCTTTTGCAAAAGCTTCTTGCTTAACAAAGTCTATGTCAATGGACTCTTTCTCAATCTCAGGACGCATGTTAATACTTTCTGAAGATTCGTCAATGCTTTTCTTACTTTCTAGATCATTATTAGTTGAATTATCTTCAACTATTTTAATAAGATGTTCAGTAACTACCTCATTAATAAGTTTATCAACTTCCGATTCTTCATTATAAAAAGTAGAATTTACTACTGCCGATTTTGGCAAATCTTCCAATTCAAATTTTTCATGCTTTGACATAAAAAAACCTACATAATCGTTTGAGTTTAGTTAGCATACTCTTTATTTTTTCTTTTAACAACCATTGCTCATAATCCAGATTGGTATTGTAAGCACGAAATATAATAAAATTTGCAGTATTTCAAACAGTTTCTATCCAAATGTTTCCTTGACTACGCGCAGCACATAAGCTACTGAATTTACTTGGCCATATTAAAAACAAAGCTTTTAAAGACAAGTGAATTCTAGCAAAATAACTATAACCTCACGTCACAAACTCATCATCGTTGCTATTCAATGCTACATCAATCTCACCAGCTTCTATAAGCTTCTTAGCGACGGCAACAACATCTCCTCTTGCAGCGTCCACATCTTTTACTCTAACCGATCCTAGCGCCATTAAATCTTCTTCTATGATCTTAGCTGCTCTTTGAGACATGCTAGAGAAAAGTACATTTTTAACCTCATCAGGAGCCCCTTTAAGCGCCAAAGTAAGTCTAGATTTTTCAACATCACGAAGTAATCGTTGTATACCTTTAGAATCAATTTTAATAAGGTCATCGAAAGTAAACATCATATCTTTTATTTTTGCAGCAGCATCTGGGAGATTTGCTTCAAGCATAGTCATAAACTTACTTTCACTATTTCGATCCAAATTGTTAAATATTTCAGCAAGCATCTCAAAGCTATCATATTTCTGAGTTTTGCCTACACTACTAATAAATTCTGCTCGTAAAATTCTTTCCACTCTTTCAAGTACTTCTTTTTTGACACTACCTATACTTAAAATTCTTGAAATGATCTCAAACGCAAAACCATCTGGCAAATTGCTCAAAACCTTAGCTGCATGATCAGGAGAAATTTTCGAAAGAACCAGAGCGGCTGTTTGCGGATGCTCATTTCTAAAATACAGAGCCAACAACTCTTCATTAACGTTAGCTAGTTTTTCCCAAGTATTTCTCCCCTGTGGACCTCGAATTTCATCCATAAGTGCACTAACACGATCTTTATCTAGTATTTTCTCTAATAAACGCTCTGTGCTGTGAAGATTCCCAAGAAACATCGAGTCACCAGTCAAGCCACCAGCTAACTGATCCATAACTGAATCTATTACCTCAGGACTAACCGCTCCCAGGTGAGACATAGCATGAGATATATCAGTAATCTCATCTTCTGACATTAAGGAAAAAATTCTAGTAGCGTTTTCGTCAGACAATGATAATAATACTATCGCTACTTTTTGCGATCCCGTTAATTTTTCAATATCTTTAGCTGTAACTCCCATTAATTTTCCTCATTAAGCCATTTTCTTAAAACATTTACTAAGTCTTGAGGGCTAGCCTCTGCAATATCATTAACTTTCTTAATTGGGCTAGAACCATTAGATGCTGCCGGAGCCTCCCCCTCAGCCGGCCCAGAAATGATGGCACTACGAATACCGTCAGGCCCTACTGACCCAAGACCAGCTTCACCAGATCCAAAACCATCTAGTGCAAACTCACCATCATCGCCAGCACCACTCCCTATCTTTCTAACTTCAAAAGCCTTTAAAGCAATAGGCCTTATAACCGTAATTAATATTAATAATACAACTATAGCAAAAATCAAAGTTTGAAATAAGTTTGGTAATTCTTCCTTAATCCAATCAGTCTCTTCATCTAATTGACCAAATTCGGCTGCAAACTTCATATTTACGACTTCAATTTTATCACTACGATCCTCATTAAATCCAACTGCAACTTTAATTAAATTAGCAATTTTATCTAAATCCTCTTGCGACCGAGGAGCATAAATTTGCTCGCCAGTTTCTGCATTAGTGGTATATACTCCATCTACAAGAATACCTATAGACATTTTTGTAATAAGACCGGATTCTGAAATGTGATTCTTAACCGTTTTTGAAATTTCGTAGTTAGTTGTTTGATCACTTTTTTCAATAATGGCAAACTTATTAGCTGCCGAATCACCGCTACCTCCACCAGGTATATTATTGGCAACTGAAGCATCTTGACCGGCCCCATTGGCAACTGGTGTTTGCTCTTTTTCATCAATTGACTGAACTGACCTAACTACAGAACCATCTGGATCGTATACTTCAGAATTAATGACCGTACGATCAAAGTTCATCTCTAAAGCAACTTGAGCTTTTACTTTACCAGGGCCAAGACTCCTTGTAAGTAACTCTTCTATAACACTACGCAACCTATTTTCACTTGTTATCCTGATTTCATCATTTTTCCCACCAGCAAAATCCGCTGACTCTTCTGACGAACCAATCTTTAAAGCAACTCCTTTCGTATCAACAATTGTAACGCTCTTCATTTCTAAACCAGGAACGGAAGTCACAACTAGGTGACTAATCGCATCGATTTCGGATTTACCAAGTCTTTTGCTACCACGAAACTTTAGTACTACAGAGGCGCGCGGCTCCATCCTTTCCTTAGAAAAAATTTCGCGCTGCGGCATTACAAGATGAACTCTCGCCCTTTCAACCTGTTCAAATGCAGAAATAGTTCTGCTTAATTCTCCCTCTAGGGCTCGAATCAGTTTAACATTTTGTGAAAAATTAGTTGCTCCAATGCTGTCTTCTTTGTCAAAAATCTCATAGCCAACGACTGAACCACTCGAAGGTAATCCTTGCTGAGCCAAAGCAATCCTAGCGTTAACCACTTGAGATTTATGTACTCTTATTATACTACCATCACCCGCGGCAACATAGTGTATCTTACGATTTTCGAGTTCCTGAACTATTTTACCACTATCCTGGAGATCGAGATCAGAATACAGCACAGACATTTCATTGTCACCAATTCTAGAGACGAAAATGATAAATAAAATTAAGAACGTAAGTATTGTTATAGCGGTGGCGGCAAGCCTTATTGGGCTCATCTCCTTAAAAAACTGAATTATGACCTGCATCTAACTAAATAGTTTAAGTTACAAAATATTAAGCACTATTAATACTCAAAGCACTATTAATACTCACTTTATCCAAAAAGTCAACGGATTAGGATGAGAAGAACCTTCCAACAAAAATTGTAAAGCAACAATACTCCTAACCACAAACCACACGAATACAACCATGTATAAAATAGGCCCAATAAAAATTAAAGTTGTAATCATTGCAACAAAAATTCCAAGTAAACCAAAGCCAAAAGTTCTAAACGCGAAAATATAGTGGCTACGCCACCTATTATCATCATGATTCATGTTTGCAAAAGCAAAAACTACACCTATTACGGGTAAAATAGGAATAATTATCCCCCCTAAATATAATATATACACAAGAATCAGGTTCTTTTTTCCTGGTTCAAGGTATCGTTTAATCTCATCATTCATAAATCAATCTACTATTTTAAACTCTTTATTACCGCACCAAGTATACTGCCATGCTTTATATATTCTACTTCGTTATCAGTATACACCTGTAATGTTGCGTCTACAGTTTCATTATTGCCACCGGCTTTTTTTATCAAACACTTAAGTGGATGATACGGCTTAATATCGTCTGTAATACCCAAAATACTAATTTCTTCATTACCTTTCAAGCCTAAACTTTTCCACGTTACTCCTGAGTTAAAAGAAATAGGTAACACACCCATTCCAACTAAATTTGAACGATGAATACGTTCAAAAGTTTCCGCTACTACGGCTTTTACACCTAATAAACTAGTTCCTTTTGCAGCCCAATCACGAGAAGATCCTGTACCATATTCTTTACCGGCAAAAATCACAAGTGGAACTGATTTCTTTTTATATTCCATAGCCGCATCATAAATACTCATCTGTTGACCGGTAAGGTGATTAATAGTCACTCCTCCTTCAACCCCAGCACATAATAAGTTTTTAATTCTTACATTGGCAAAGGTACCACGCATCATAACTTCATGATTTCCCCGCCTTGAACCGTAAGAATTAAACCCAGCTGGTGAAACTCCATGACTCATTAAGAACTGTGCAGCTGGACTTGTTTTGCTTATCGAGCCCGCCGGTGATATATGATCTGTTGTTATTGAATCGCCAAATAATGCAAGGACTCTAGCATTATTAATGTCATTAAGCGCTACTTTTGGCTTAGCTATATCGACAAAATACGGAGGGTTGTTTATATAGGTAGATGGCTTCCAATCATACGTTTGGCTTTCAATAGCCTGAATATTTTGCCAGTTTTTATCCCCACGAAATACGTCTTTATATTTTGAAGAAAACATAGAAGGAGTAACACAAGAACTCATATACGCCTTTATTTCTTCTTGAGTAGGCCAAATATCTTTTAGGAAAACTTTTTGTCCAGTAGCCGTAGTAGCAATCGGATCCTTATCCAAATCTATATAAACACTACCAGCTATTGCATAGGCAACAACTAGAGGAGGAGAAGCAAGATAATTAGCTCTGACAAAAGGATGAATTCTACCTTCAAAATTCCTATTTCCAGAAAGTACCGAAGCTACTGCTAACTCACTATCTTTAATTACTTTCTCAATTTCTGACTCCAATGGTCCAGAATTACCAATACATGTTGTGCAACCATAGCCAACTAGGTTAAACCCTAAATTATCTAGATATCTATCTAATCCGCTTTTGCTCAAATATTCTGTAACTACTTGTGAACCAGGAGCTAGAGAAGTTTTTACCCATGGTTTTGATTTTATACCAAGTTTGCTAGCTTTTTCAGCAACAATGCCCGCCGCTATCATCACAGATGGGTTAGATGTATTGGTACAACTTGTAATCGCTGCTATCACAACATCACCATGACCAATAGAGTAATCTCCATTACCTACTTTATGTTTTTGATTTATATCTGCATTCGCTACAAAAGTTGGCAATGCTTCAATAAAGTTGTTTTTCATATCTGAAAGCTTAACTCGATCTTGAGGGCGCCTTGGCCCAGCAAGTGAAGGTTCCAAATTATCCATATTTAACTCAATAACATCAGTATACACCGCTTGGTGATCTTCTCTCCACATCCCCTGAAGCTTTGCATACTCTTCTACTAGTTTAACTTTATGTTTATCACGCCCTGTAAGCGTTAAATACTTTAAAGTTTCATCATCTACAGGAAAAAATCCGCATGTAGCGCCATATTCAGGAGCCATGTTTGACACTGTCGCTCTATCCGCTAAGGATAAGGAGTCAAGGCCTGGGCCAAAAAACTCAACAAATTTACCCACTACTCCCTTTTTACGTAATATTTCAGTTACCGTGAGAACTAAATCAGTTGCTGTTATGTTCTTAGCAACTTTGCCAGTTAGCTTGAATCCGATAACCTCCGGAAGAATCATAGGTAATGGCTGACCAAGCATTGCCGCTTCTGCTTCAATTCCACCAACTCCCCACCCCAGAACTGAAAGAGCATTAACCATTGTTGTATGGCTATCTGTCCCAACTAGGGTATCTGGATAAGCAAAATTTCCCTTTTCGGTTTCTTCTACATGAACCACTTGCGCCAAACATTCTAGATTTACTTGATGGCAAATACCAGTTCCAGGCGGAACCACTCTAAAGTTTTTAAAGCTCTTTTGCCCCCATTTTAGAAATTCATAACGCTCATTATTGCGCTCGAACTCTTTTTGAACGTTCTGAGCAAAAGAGTCATTCTTACCGTAAGAATCAACTTGAACAGAATGATCAATTACCAAATCTACTGGAATTAGTGGGTTTATTTTTAACGGATTTCCACCTAGCACCTGCATAGCATCACGCATTGAAGCAAGATCAACTATTGCCGGAACTCCTGTAAAATCTTGCATTAAGACTCTAGCTGGCAGATAATTTATTTCATCTTCCGAAGTTTTATTTTGAAGCCATGCTTTAAATGATTTTATAGAGTCACCATAGCCGTGCCTTAGAACATTTTCTGCCAGCACTCTAAGACAATAAGGTAATTTTTCTAGTGCAAAACCACTATCTGAGGCCGCTTTCTTTACATCGAACATGTTATATTCGACGTTATCTAATTTAATTCGCTTAGCATATTTTGAATTAAAATCTATAGCCATAATAAAAACCCCTCTAAATAAAATTTACACACGACTTATACCAAATACCAGGCTAAATGAGACAAATGAATTTCAGGATGACCTTAGTTCAACCTATATTTATAGGTGAGTACAAGGGAGATCCGCAAAATTCGTTGTGTCATTTAAAAATGGGACTTAGGTATTAATAGTCCGTATTTCTTTGACTATGTACATCAATGATGTTAATTAAACTGAAACACAACAACAAGAAGATTCGTTGTTTTTGTCTATAAATTTGTTACTAATAGTTTTATAAACACTTGAATTTTATGCTATCACTACACTCTCTAGGATTTTCTATCAACGAAAATGAACTCTTTAGAGGCGTTTCAATGAGTTTTCTTCCTTCCTCTATTGTTTACTTAAAAGGAAGAAACGGAGCAGGAAAATCATCTCTATTAAGGATGCTTGCTGACATTCAACAACCTAGTTCAGGCAAAATAACTTTTAGCAAAGATTCATTACCACTTGCAATGCTAAAAAAACCTTATTGTACTTACATTGGACACCGCTATGCAATAAAACCTGAATTAACCGTATTTGAAAATATAAACTTTTGGTCAAAACTGTATAATTCAGAAATTCTAATTGATGCAGCAATAATGTATTTTGGTTTACAAAATATTTTAAGCACGCTGTGCCTAGAGCTTTCAGCAGGAAACCAAAAAAAAGTAGCTCTTGCTAGATTAATTGCCTGCCAGTCCAAGTTATGGCTTCTTGATGAGGTTGACTCTAATTTAGATGATGAAGCCAAAAAGAAACTTATGCATCTTATTATTTCACACGCAGATAATGGAGGAATAGCCTTCCTCGCCAGCCATGACGAACCAGAAATAAAAACTGCACAAATTATTGATTTAAACGATTATTATAATACCAATATTGAATAACAAAAATTTTCTACTCCCTTTTAATCAACAGGAGGCTCGCCATATTTGTTAGACCCGGGGGGTCCTTTTCTAAACATTAGCCACAAAATAAGAAGTTGTTCAAACGGTAAGAAGGTAATTAGTCTCTCCGTCAAAACTCTAAATTTTTGATATAATTTCAAGAATTTCAAAAATAAATCACCGCACATTCATTTTTT